>JBMNVM010000112.1:0-5543 GCA_050946805.1 Acutalibacteraceae bacterium
TAATAGATTACAAATTACACTAACTTTAAATTTCGGAGGTAAAACATCATGGCAAGAGTATATAATTTCAGCGCAGGTCCTTCAATGCTGCCTGAGGAAGTTTTAAAAACAGCCGCTGCGGAAATGCTTGAGTACGGCACAACAGGACAGTCGGTTATGGAAATGTCCCACCGTTCAAAGGAATATCAGGCAATTTTCGATCAGACCGAGGCTGATCTTCGCGAGATAATGAACATTCCCGATGATTATGCGGTATTGTTTTTGCAGGGCGGCGCATCCACACAGTTCGCTATGGTTCCGCTGAACCTTATGAACAAAAACAAAAAGGCCGATTTTATTATCACAGGTCAGTGGGCAGACAAAGCCTACAAGGAGGCTGCCCGCTACGGCGCTGCGCGTGTTGTGGCTTCTTCTAAGGATAAGACCTACAGCTATATTCCAAAGACCACCGCTGCCGACTTTGACCCTGAGGCAGACTATGTTCACATTTGCATGAACAACACAATTTACGGAACAAAATTCCACGAGCTGCCCGACACCGGCAATGTTCCGCTTGTTGCGGACATTTCAAGCTGCATTTTGTCGGAACCCATTGATGTTACAAAGTTCGGCGTACTTTATGCGGGCGCGCAGAAAAACGTAGCCCCTGCCGGTGTTACTATTGTCATCATCCGCAAAAGTCTTATCGGGAACGCTATGGACATTACTCCCACAATGCTGAACTACTCCACACACTATGAAAACGGCTCTATGTTCAACACACCGCCTTGCTACGCGATATATGTGGCCGGCCTTACCTTTAAGTGGATTAAAAAAATGGGCGGCCTTGAGAAAATGAAGGAGATAAACGAGCATAAGGCAAAGATACTTTATGATTTCCTTGATTCAAGCAAACTCTTCAAAGGCACAGTAGTACCGGAGGATCGTTCAATTATGAATGTTCCCTTTGTTACCGGCAACGAGGAGCTGGATGCTAAGTTTGTATCTGAAGCCAAAAAGGCGGGCTTTGTCAACCTTAAGGGACACCGCAGTGTCGGCGGCATGAGAGCCTCCATTTATAACGCCATGCCGGTAGAGGGTGTAGAGAAGCTGGTTGAATTTATGCAGAAATTTGAGAAGGAGAATAAGTAATGTTTAAAATTAAAACCTACAATAAGATTTCCAAAAGCGGTCTGCAGGTTTTTGACGATAAATATACAATAGGCGACGAAGTGGAAAATCCCGATGGTGCGATAGTTCGTTCCGCATCGCTGCATGATGAAGAATTTCCGCCCTCCCTAAAGGCTATTGCCCGCGCCGGCGCCGGCACAAACAATATTCCGATTGACCGCTGCAGCGAGCAGGGTATTGTCGTTTTCAACACCCCGGGCGCCAACGCAAACGCCGTAAAAGAGCTTGTTATTGCGGGACTTTTAATTTCCTCACGCCGGATTATTTCGGGTATTGAATGGGCAAAAACCTTAGACCCGAATGACGATGTTGAAAAGCTGGTAGAAAAGGGTAAAAGTGCCTTTGCCGGCCCTGAAATAAAGGGGAAAACGCTTGGTGTCATCGGCCTTGGAGCTATCGGAGTTATGGTTGCCAACGCCGCAAACGCTCTTGGAATGACCGTTTACGGATATGACCCGTATCTTTCGGTTAAATCGGCTTGGAACCTTAACCACAACGCGGTTTATATTAACGATATTAACGAAATTTTCGCAAAATGCGATTATATAACAATTCACGTGCCGCTTACAAACTCAACCAAAAACCTTATAAACGCGCAGTCAATTGCAAGAATGAAGGACGGGGTTCGCATCCTCAACTTCGCGCGCGACGGACTTGTTGACAATGCCGCACTGAAAACCGCATTGGAGTCCGGAAAGGTGGCATGCTATGTAACCGATTTCCCGACCGCCGATGTTATAGGTGTTGACGGCATAATCGCAATTCCCCACCTTGGCGCATCCACCCCCGAATCGGAGGACAACTGCGCTTCGATGGCGGCGAAGGAGCTTATAGAGTACATTGAAAACGGCAACATTGTAAACTCCGTAAACCTTCCCGAAATCACAATGCCCAGAAGCGGCGAGCACAGAATCTGCGTAATTCACAAGAACATCCCCAACATGCTTACCGCCATTACCTCAATTTTCGCCAAGGACGGCATTAACATTGAAAACCTTCTTAACAAATCCCGCGGGGATTACGCATATTCAATGCTTGACACCGGCGCTGCCGACACCAAGGCAGTTACCGAAAAGATCAGCGCTATTGATGGCGTAATCAGGGTAAGGGTTATATAAATACAAGTCAAATACGCAATAACCCGCTTTTTGTGAGAATATAAATAAACCGCCTTATTAAGGAAACAATATCCTTGAAAGGCGGTCTTTTTATGGAAAATTTTAATCAGATAATCAAAGAAATTGACGAGGAAATAAGACCCGACAAGAGCTTTGATATTATAAAGCGGGAGCTGATAATAGGGGAGAGGCAGGCGGTTCTTTATTTTATTGACGGTTTTATAAAGGACGAAGTCTATGAAAAAATGCTTGAGTTTCTTTTTAAAATAAAACCGGAGGAGCTTGAGGACATTCACGATATGCAGCGTTTTGCCAAAAATAAAATGCCATATGTGGAAACCGACCACACATACGATAAACAGGCGGCAATAACCGCAATACTGTCCGGCCCTTCGGTATTGTTTGTGGAAGGAATACGCGGCGCGCTTATAGTTGACACAAGAACCTACCCCATGCGCTCGATAGAGGAGCCGCGAAAGGACAAGTCCCTGATTGGACCCAGAGACGGATTTGTGGAAACCCTTGTTATGAATACCGCCATGATTAGAAGAAGAATTAGGGACAGCCGGCTTAGAATGGAATATATGCAGATAGGCTCTGACACCAAGCTTGATATTGCGATATGCTATATAGACGGTCTTGCCGACCAAAAAGTACTTGAAATACTGCGTGAAAAGCTTAAAAACATCAATGTTAAGGGCATTTCCATGACCCAGCAGGCAATTTGTGAAAAGCTTATGAAAACTGCCTTTTTCAACCCGTTCCCGAAATTCAAATTCAGCGAGCGGCCGGACTATACCTCCGCTTGTATTCTTGACGGACGGATTGGCCTTGTAATGGACAACTCCCCGACCGTTATGATACTGCCAATGTCCCTATGCGATTTTTTCCGCGAAACCGACGACTATTACTTCCTCCCGCTTTCAGGCAGCTATATAAGGACACTTCGCATGATAGTATCACTGGCGACGGTGCTGCTGACTCCGCTGTATCTGCTTTTTGCCAACAATCCGGCTCTTTTGCCTGATTTTTTAAAATTTATAATACCGAAGGATTTGGGCGCGCTGCCGCTGGTTGTTCAGTTTTTGCTGCTTGAATTTTTGGTTGACGGGTTACGGCTTGCTTCTGTAAACACGCCGGATACCCTGTCAAGTTCATTAGGCATAATAGGCGGTCTTTTAATTTCGGAGTTTGCTGTAACTGTCGGCTGGTTTATTGCGCAGACTATTCTTTTAACGGCTTTTATATCGATTTCAAGCTTCAGCCTTCCCAATTTCGAAATGGGGTACGCCATGAAGTTTTCAAGAATGGCTTTGCTTATTTTGGTGCAGTTTTCAGGCATCTGGGGCTTAATTGCGGGATTTTTAGCACTCATTATCGGTATGTTGAATATAAAGACACTTTCGGGGAGGAATTATCTTTATCCTATATTCCCCTTTAAAGCAAGGGCGTTTGCTGAACTTTTTCTGCGCTTTAGGATGAAATAATTTCCAAATGAGGCTATTGTTAACTGAATATTCACATATTTGAATCAACCGCGCAATAAAATATATTTAAAATAAAATCAGCAAACGAAAGGAAGTGTCCTTATGGAAGATTTTGAGAACAAAAAATCATCCGGTGAATTGGATGGCTTTGACTCTGTCGATAATAAGAACGACGGTTACACGGTAACCCCAGAGGGCGGTTTCTATACCCGAAAAAAGGAGGATATTATTCAGGACAACTTTATCGGGAATACCGACACATCATCTAACGATTTTAATAAACAGACTGACTTTTATTCAAGTTCTAACCAAAATCAAGACCCATATGTCGGCGTGAACAGCAGCTTTAACGGATATTATTACCCGCCGCGAAAAGTTCCGAAGGCACCAAAAGAGCCAAAGGAAAAAAAGCGTTTTGGTGCCGGAATGGTTGTGCTTTGCTCGATTTTGGCAGCGTTCATAGGCGCTTCGGGTGGCATTGGTGTTGTTTATACCTACGGTAAAAATACGGCAATCAATTCTCCGTCCACCTACCAGTCGGATACAACTCCGCAAAATGTGAATATAAACATTGACAAAACAGTTGAATCGGTTGTGGAAGCGGTTGCCGAAAAGGTAATACCAAGTGTTGTGGGGATAAGGACAACTACCTCTGTAATGAGCTTTTTCGGCGGTACAAGCGAGTCCTCCGGCGACGGCAGCGGTGTGGTATATTCCTCGGACGGTTATATCATCACTAACTACCACGTAATTTCGGGAGCGGTTACCGGAGCTAAATCTAAAATAGAGGTTTATCTTGACCCGCAAAGCACCGGCATGCCCGCAACGGTTGTGGGATATAATATTTCAAACGATTTGGCGGTTATAAAAATCGACGCTAAAAATCTTACCCCCATTGAATTTGCCGATTCTTCAAAGATTAAGGTCGGACAATATGTGGTAACGGTGGGTAACCCCGGCGGCCTCGAATTTATGGACAGTGTTACTTACGGGGTTATCAGCGGTCTTGACCGTGTGTTTGCCTCCGAATCGGATGTAAAGCTGATTCAGACCGACGCCGCGATAAATCCCGGCAACTCGGGCGGCGCCCTTGTTGATACGCGCGGCAGGCTGGTGGGGATTAACAGCTCCAAAATAGTCTCCGAGCAGTTCGAGGGTATGGGCTTCGCAATTCCTTCCAATACCGTTAAAGAGGTTTGCGAAAGAATTATAGCCCGCGAAAATGCTCCCGAACCCTATATCGGTATTCGTGTAAGCGAAAAATATACGGCTGACGTCCTCACATTTTACGGCTATCCGGCGGGTGCCGTTGTCCTTACCGTAGATGCTTCAAGCCCCGCAGAGGTGGCCGGTATTAAAAGAGGGGATATAATAACCGAGTACAACGGCAAACGGATTAAGGAATACAACATGCTTGGTGAGTATGTAATGGATTCAGACCCGGGCGACAAGGTTACAATCAAGCTCTACCGCAGCGGCAGGTATTATACTACCACAATAACTATCGGTTCAAACAACGCGGCTCGTTAAAATTATTAAATAACACCAAAACGAAAACCTCGGTAATGATGTATTACCGAGGTTTTAATTTGCATAAAACGGTTAAAAGCCTAATGATTTTTATGGGGCAGTTTTATACTGAGAGGGTGTTACCGCGTACGGTGTTTTTAATGCATTATTAACAGATTCACGAATGGCAGGCAAATGCTGAGACAGATAAGAATATTTCGACGGAACCCATGTTATGTTATCAATAGATTTTCCTGTG
>JBMNVM010000113.1:0-5538 GCA_050946805.1 Acutalibacteraceae bacterium
ACTGGGAATATCCATAATCATTATTTCTATCGCCGTTAGCGCAATAATTATAACCTGTGGCTTTGTGGCAGCTGCCAGAAAGAAGGAATCAAAGCCGTGGGTTTTGCACTCTTACGGCAACAATATTGCCCTATTCAACGGCGACGAGATTGTAGAGGTTTACGGTTCGATTACGGTTGATATGCTTCCCGCAGAGGATAAACGACTGCTCGATAACGGAATAGCCTTTATAACAAAGGAAGAAGCCCTGCGAGCCCTTGAGGATTATGACGGTTAATATTTAACGGCTATCAGATGATTTTGATAGCCGTTTTGTTATTATTTTATAAGCGCAGCCATTAACTTTTTATTCTTTGGCAAAATGCTTGCAAAATTCCTGTAAGAAGCAAGGAAATGGGAATCGGCGGACATCATGTCCTCTGCCGCTTTTTTTGCTGCCTCGTCATTGTAAGCGGCGGCACAAATAACCGCAATCATAATGTTTACGGTATCCTTATCACCTTTTATATACGCATCCTCAAAAACATCGTACAGCTTCTTAATCTGTTTTTTATTGCCGCCTGCAAGCAGGGATTTAACGAGGGGAACTAAATACTCCCCGAAAAAGTTGACATAAAGGAAATTGCCGTAAACCGCAATATGCTCTTTGTAGGCTTCTTTCATATCGGGGAAAACATCAAGCATTTTCTTTGTAAAGCCGCTGACGGTCATAGCCCCGTCCTTCGAGATGGTGGGAAGCTCAACCGTCGGGTTTACTGTCCCCGCAACCGGCTTTAGTCCAAGCTCTTTAGCAAGCGTAGCAGTAAAATCAAGTCCTACGGCGGCGGCATCCTTGGCGTTTTGGGTATCGTCAAACAGCCAAGTATTGACAGCACGCATTTCGCCATAGTTGCCGTCCTCATCCTTTGAGGCGACAAACAAGGAATAGGTCTGATTATCCGTATCATATTTTACAGCAATTTTTTTAACGCCGTTCTCAAAGCCTTGATCACAGGGCTTGAAGTTATTCTCGTCAAGAAAAGGCTTCATTTCGGCAATAACATTGTCGTAATATCTGTTGTCCAAAAAAATTCACTTCCATAAATTATTATTTATGTTATAATATCATATTTTTAGCGTTTTGTCATCTAAAATTTTATTGCTAAACTAAAAATTTTAAAGTATAATTAAGTAATCTCAAACAAAGCCGCGAATAACAAAATATGGAGTAATATATGAACCTTGCAGATATTAATACAATAAAATCTATATTAAAAAAAGAAGGCTTTTCGTTTAAAAAAAGCCTTGGACAAAATTTTTTGATAGATTCGACAGTTTGTCCCGCAATGGCCGAAAACGCCTGCGACAGTAACACCGGAGTTTTAGAAATCGGTCCGGGAATCGGTGTGCTTACTGCCGAGCTTGCTAAAAGGGCTAAAAAGGTGGTTGCAATCGAGCTGGATGAAAGGCTTAAAAAAATTCTTCCCACAACCCTTGCGGAATTTGACAACGTTGAAATAATTTACGGGGATGTAATGAAGCTTGACCTTGACAAAATTATAAGGGAGAAATTTGCCGACTGCGAGAGTGTCAGCGTTTGCGCCAATCTCCCCTACTACATTACCTCCCCCATTATTATGATGCTTCTTGAAGGGCGTTATTCGATTAAAAGCATAACGGTAATGGTGCAAAAAGAGGCGGCCGAAAGGCTTTGTGCCCGTGTCGGCTCCAAAGAAGCCGGCGCCGTTACGGTTGCCGTAAACTATTATGCGAAGCCGGAAATTCTATTCAAGGTTAAAAGCACCAGCTTTATGCCGGCGCCGAAGGTCGATTCGGCAGTTATTAAGCTTAATATCAGGGAAACTCCGGCTATTGAAGTATCTAACGAAGCTAAATTTTTCCGCCTTGTAAAGGCCTGCTTTGCGCAGCGCAGAAAAACCCTTTTGAACACCGTATCGAATAATTTAGGTATTGACAAAACTAAACTGCGTGAAGTATTGTCGCAGTTAGGTCTTTCCGACACCGTCCGCGGCGAGGAACTTACCATGGAGCAGTTAACGCTTCTTTGCGATAAAATTTAGATATACTTGTTCTGCTTTTTGTTTACGCCAAGAATGCCGCCCGTCATTGACGATAAGAGAATAATTACCAAATGGAAAAGGGTATTTACCGTAATGCCGCCGTCATTTATAATAAGGCTTACGATTGTTACAATTATAAAGGTTATGCTGCCGACAATAAAGCCGTACATGTAACCTTTACATTTTTTCTTTGCCGATAAAAAGTATGCGCAGGCAAGCGCTCCGGCGGCGACAGAAACAACCCCAAAAACCGGCGAATACTTGTAATCGGTTTCAAAAAAATACATAATCGCCGCGAATATGGCAATAAAAACGGTTGTAACAATTATCTGTAAAATCGCGCAGGAAACAAACATTTTAATATCAATTTTTCTCTTTAACTCATTATGCATAAAAAATCCCTCCCGATACTCTTGTATGTGGGAGGGACTTGTTTTATTACACTTTACTTAAGCGGAGTATCATCATGAACGGTCAAAATTGTCTGTAAAGCCCAGCGAGCGATGGTAAGCTTGCTGCGGTCAACTTGGGATTCAATTACAATGGTGTCCTCTTTTAAGGAAACAACACGACCGTAAATACCGCCGATTGTGATTATCTCATCACCTATTCTAAGGCTTTCGCGCATCTTTTTTTCTTCTTTTTGCTTTTTGCGCTGGGGGCGGAAAAGCAGAAAATACATAGCACCGAAGATAACCACAAGGTAGACAATGAAAAACAAGGCGCTTCCGGCGGGGCCCTGTGTTGCAGCCGCTTCGGCCTGTAATGTTATCATATTTAACATTAAATAAACCTCCAAAAATTTTTAATATTTAGTATTATACAGTATTTTGTGCAGCTTTTCAAGAAAAATATACCCTATTTCGGTATAATTGGAATAATTCATGCCAAAATATTCATAAAATTATATTTTGGAGCAGTTATGAAAAGGTCAATTTGGAAAGAAAACAGCACATTACCGCAGTTTAAGGCCTGCGAAGGCGAGCTTACCACCGATATTTTAATAATCGGCGGAGGACTTGCGGGCATTTTAACCGCCTATCTTTTGCAAAAAAACGGTGCCAATTATATCCTTGTCGAAGGCGAGCGCATCTGCGGCGCCACCACCGGCAACACAACGGCAAAAATAACCTCACAGCATGGTTTTATTTACGGGAAACTGCTTGACAGTAAGGGCAGAGATTATGCAAAAGCCTATTTAAACGTAAACGAAAAGGCCGTAAAAATGTACCGTGAAATCTGCGGCAATATCGACTGCGATTTTGAGGAAAAGGACAATTTCGTATACTCGGTAAGCGACAAAGAAAAGCTCGAAAAAGAGCTAAATGCCCTAAATTCGATAAACTACAACGCTGAATTAGTCGAAAACCTGCCGATACCGATTAAAACGGTGGGAGCCGTTAAATTCAAAAACCAAGCGCAGTTTAACCCCTTAAAATTCGTTGCCGAAATTTCAAAAGGGCTTAATATTTATGAGAATACCTATATTCGAAAAATAAAAAGTACAACCGCCTTTTTCGATAATGGGAAAATTAAGTCGCAAAAAATCATAATTGCAACTCACTTCCCTTTTATCAACCGACACGGAAGTTATTTTTTAAAGCTTTATCAGCACCGCTCCTACTGTTTAGCGCTTGAAAACGCGCAGGATGTCGGCGGAATGTATGTGGACGAGGCGGAAACCGGTTTTTCCTTTAGAAATTACGGCAATCACCTGATTTTAGGCGGCGGTGACCACAGAACCGGCAAAAAGGGTGGCAACTGGCACGTGCTTGAAGATTTGGCGAATAAAAATTACCCAAATTCAAGTGTAAAATATATGTGGTCTGCCCAAGACTGCAAAAGCCTTGACGATGTGCCCTATATCGGAAATTATTCTGCTCTCACACCGAATTTATATGTCGCAACAGGTTTTAACAAATGGGGTATGTCCAGCAGCATGGTATCTGCCATGATTTTAAGCGATTTGGTAACGGGCAAACAAAACGAATATGCCGAAATATTCTCGCCTTCTCGAAGTATTTTAAAGCCGCAGCTTTTAGTAAACGGCGCCGAAGCGGTATCGCATCTGATAAACTTCAGCACAAAGCGCTGTTCACACATGGGCTGTGCGCTTAAATGGAACCCTGTAGAGCACACATGGGACTGCCCGTGCCACGGTTCAAGGTACACATCAAGCGGCAAGGTGCTTGAAAACCCCGCAATGCATAATAAAAATTTAAGCCGACCGGAATAATCCGGCCGGCTTTTTTATATTCTTCTGCCTAAAACTTCTTCCTTTTCCCTTTTAAATTCCGCAAACCTTCCCTCATCCAAAGCGGTGCGGATATCCTCCATTAGATGGTTATAAAACCACAGGTTATGGAGTACCAACAGCCGCTGGGAGAGCATTTCTTCAGCCTTTAAAAGGTGGCGGATATATGCCCTGCTGTAACGGCTGCAAACGGGACAGCCGCATTTTTCATCAATAGGGTTCATATCGCGCTCGTACTTCTTATTGTTTATATTTATAATTCCCGCCGATGTAAACAAATGCCCGTGTCTGGCGTTTCGACTTGGCATTACGCAGTCGAAAAGGTCAACGCCGCGCTCTACGGCATTAAGTATATTAAGCGGCGTGCCGACACCCATTAAATAGCGTATCTTATCCTGCGGCATAAAGGGCTCCACCTGCTCGATTATGTCATACATAACCTCGGTCGGCTCTCCAACCGCCAATCCGCCGATGGCATAGCCGTCCATATTAAGCTCGGAAATCTCTTTCATGTGATTTATTCTAAGATCCGCATAAGTGCAGCCTTGGTTAATGCCGAATAAAAGCTGCTCGCGGTTGATTGTGGTATCCATTAAATTAAGTTGTTTAAGTTTTGCGGCGCAACGTTTTAGCCAGCGTGTTGTCCTCTCACAGGAGGCTTTAGCATAGGAATACTCAGCCGGGTTTTCAACACATTCGTCAAATGCCATTGCTATTGTGGAGCCGAGGTTGGATTGGATTTGCATGCTTTCCTCCGGCCCCATGAAAATACGTCGCCCGTCAACATGGCTTTGAAAGGTTACGCCTTCTTCGGTAATTTTTCGCAGCACCGAAAGCGAAAAAACCTGAAAACCGCCGCTGTCGGTAAGTATCGGTCCGTTCCAAGTTGTGAATTTATGAAGTCCGCCGCAGTCCTTTATAACCTCATCTCCCGGTCTTACATGAAGATGATAGGTATTTGAAAGCATAACCTGACAGCCGATATTTTTTAAATCCTCTGCCGAAACGGCACCTTTTATGGCCGCAACGGTCGCAACATTCATAAAAGCAGGGGTCTGCACAGTGCCGCGGTTGGTGATAAATTCACCACGGCGCGCCCTTCCCTCTTTCTTTAACAATCTATACATCATAACACCTTTAACACAAAATTACTTTAAATTATCAGCATCGCATCGCCGAAGCTGAAAAAGCGGTATTTTTCCTTTACCGCCTGACGGTATGCGT
>JBMNVM010000114.1:0-5477 GCA_050946805.1 Acutalibacteraceae bacterium
GGTATTTAAAAATTCACTTACCGGTCTTCCGATCGGCGGAGGCAAGGGCGGTTCCGACTTTGATCCCAAAGGCAAATCCGACCGCGAGATTATGGCCTTCTGCCAGAGCTTTATGAACGAGCTTTACAGACATATCGGTGCCGACACCGACGTTCCCGCAGGCGATATCGGAACCGGAGCGCGAGAGATCGGTTATATGTACGGACAGTACAAGAAAATAAGGAACGTATTTGAAGGTGTTCTTACCGGAAAGGGACTTTCCTACGGCGGCTCGCTTGCAAGAACCGAAGCTACCGGCTATGGTCTTCTTTACATAGTAGAGGAAATGCTTAAAAGCCACGGCATTAGCATGGAAGGAAAAACAGTTGTTGTTTCGGGTGCCGGAAATGTTGCTATTTACGCAATTCAGAAAGCACAGCAGTTGGGCGCTAAGGTTGTAACCTGCTCCGACTCGACCGGATGGGTATACGATCCCGACGGTATTGACCTTGAGGCATTAAAGGAAATTAAGGAAGTTAACCGTCAAAGACTTACTGAATACAAAAAATACAGACCCAACTCAGAATATCATGACGGAAAGGGTGTTTGGAGCGTAAAATGTGATATAGCACTTCCCTGCGCTACCCAGAACGAGCTTGATCTTGATGATGCAAAGCTTTTGGTTGCCAACGGCGTAATCGCTGTTGCTGAGGGTGCCAATATGCCCACCACTATCGAAGCGACCGAATATCTGCAGAAAAACGGCGTTTACTTCGTACCCGGCAAGGCTGCCAACGCGGGCGGCGTTGCGACCTCCGCTCTTGAAATGACCCAGAACAGCGAAAGGCTGCACTGGTCATTTGATGAGGTTGACTCCAAGCTCAAGAGCATAATGGTAGGTATTTATCATAATATTGCAAATGCCGCGAAAAAATACGGATTTGAGGATAATTTTGTTGCGGGTGCAAACATTGCCGGCTTTGAAAAGGTTGTTGAGGCAATGACGGCACAGGGAATTGTGTAATTTAAGTTAATAAGTAAAATAAGAAGGCAAAGGCGTCTTTAATGTTTTAACATTAAAGGCGCCTTTTCTTTTTTATTTGATTTCACATGGCAGGTAATTCTGCTGTAAAAAGGAGTTGTATTTTATGAAAACGGTATCGGAATATTTCGGATGTATGGTTTTTGACGACAGGGTGATGAAGGCTACCCTTCCCGCAAAGGTTTATGAATCCTTGCGCAAAACCATAGACCAAGGCAAGGAGCTTGACATCAGTGTCGCCAACGCTGTGGCCAATGCCATGAAGGAATGGGCAATTTCAAAAGGAGCCACTCACTTTACCCATTGGTTCCAGCCGCTTACCGGCATTACCGCCGAAAAGCATGACAGCTTTATATCTCCGGCGCCGGACGGCGGCGTAATTATGGAATTTTCGGGAAAGGAGCTTATAAAGGGTGAGCCGGATGCCTCATCCTTCCCGTCGGGAGGACTTAGAGCTACCTTCGAGGCGAGAGGATACACCGCGTGGGATCCCACGTCTTATGCCTTTATCAAGGGCAAAACACTTTGTATACCTACTGCTTTTTGCTCATACTCGGGTCATGCATTGGATAAGAAAACCCCGCTTCTTCGCTCCATAGAGGCATTGAACAAGCAGGCGCTTCGAATACTTCGACTCTTTGGAAACACCTCCGCCAAGTGCGTTCGCTCACTCGTAGGCCCCGAGCAGGAGTACTTCCTTATAACCAAGGAGATGTACGAGCAGCGCCCCGACCTTCGTTTTACCGGGCGCACCCTCTTTGGCGCTCGACCCCCGAAAGGGCAGGAGATGGATGATCACTATTTCGGGGTAATCAAACCGAGGGTTTCGGCCTTTATGGAGGAGCTTAACGAGGAGCTTTGGAAGCTTGGAATACTTGCAAAAACCGAACACAACGAGGTTGCTCCCGCCCAGCACGAGCTGGCGCCCATATATACCACTGCCAATGTTGCGACCGATCATAACCAGCTTACGATGGAAATTCTTCAGAAGGTCGCAAGCCGGCACGGACTTGTCTGCCTGCTGCACGAGAAGCCCTTTGCCGGAGTAAACGGCAGCGGTAAGCACAACAACTGGTCGATTGCTACCGACACAGGGCATAATCTGCTTTCCCCCGGTGAGACACCTTACGAAAACGCGCAGTTTTTGCTTTTCCTGTGTGCGGTTATCAAGGCGGTAGACGATTATCAGGATTTGCTGCGGCTTTCGGTCGCAACCGCCGGCAACGACCACAGACTCGGCGCAAACGAGGCTCCTCCCGCTGTTGTTTCCATCTTCCTGGGGGATGAACTTACCGCGGTTCTTGAAGCTATTGAAAACAATGCGCCATATCAGGGTGCCGAGAAAACACAGCTTGAACTGGGTGTTGACGTTCTGCCGAAATTCAAAAGGGACACTACAGACCGCAACAGAACTTCTCCCTTTGCCTTTACCGGCAACAAGTTTGAGTTCCGAATGCTTGGTTCCTCCAACAGCATAGCCTGCGCAAACATTATGTTGAACAGCGCTGTAGCGGAGTCCTTAAAAATTTATGCCGACCGTCTTGAGGGAGCAGCGGATTTTAAAAAGGCTCTTAATCAAATGATACGCAAGACAATCAAGGATCATAAGCGCATTATCTTCAACGGCAACGGTTATGACGATAATTGGATAAAAGAGGCTACCGAAGAAAGAGGGCTTCTCAACTATCGCACCACAGCCGACTGTATGCCGCATTTGCTGGATCAGAAAAACGTAAAAATGCTTACAAGCCACGGCGTGTATACCGAGGCGGAATTAAAATCCAGGTGCGATATCATGCTTGAAAACTACTGCAAGACCATTGTGATTGAAGCCAATACAATGGTGGATATGGCAAAGACCCAGATCGCCCCGGCGGTTGAAAGATATGCGGCAGATGTGGCAAAGAGCGCGGCGGCAAAGAAGGCTTTGGATCAGAGCCTTGCGTGCGGCTATGAAATGAAGCTTGTCAAAAAGCTTTCCACTTTGACCGACAGAATTGCGGTTAAGATTGAAGAGCTTGAAGAAGCGCTGCTGCGGCTTCACAAAGCGGAGGATATCTTTGCCGAATCTGCCATGATTCGTGATGACGTTCTTGCGAATATGAGTGAACTGAGGGTTGCCTGCGATGAAGCGGAAACACTTACCGCAAAAAGCTACTGGCCCTTCCCGTCCTATTCTGATCTGCTGTTCAGCGTTAAATAGAGCCGAATAATTTTTAGGAGTGAGCAGAATGATAGTTGATACGCTATGGGTACTTTTGGCCGCAATTTTGGTTTTCTTTATGAACCTTGGATTTGCTTCGGTTGAGTCCGGATTTGCAAGATCCAAAAACACAGTAAACATTCTTTCGAAAAACTTTATCGTATTTGCCATTTCCTCTCTCGGATTTATGTTTTTAGGCTGGGGACTTATGTTCGGAGAGGGAAACCCCTTTATCGGAACACAAAATCTTTGGATTTTAGGCAATGCCGATCTTTCGGTATATGAAAGCACCCTGACATCCAATGTTCCCTTCTGGGGCAAGTTCTTTTTCCAGCTTGTATTTTGCGGAACCGCCGCTACGATTGTATCCGGCGCCGTTGCCGAAAGGGTTAAGTATTTATCTTTCATTATTTTCTCGTTCATACTTACCCTTTTTATCTACCCCGTAATCGGACACTGGATTTGGGGCGGCGGCTGGCTTTCACAGCTTGGGTTTTTGGATTTCGCCGGAGATACCGTGGTGCACTCGGTCGGCGGCTGGGCGGCACTGTCCGGCGCAATGATTTTAGGGCCGCGCATCGGTAAGTATGACAAAAACGGCAAACCCCGCGCCATTCCCGGACACAACATGTCGCTTGCCGTAATAGGCTTGTTTGTTCTTTGGCTCGGCTGGTTCGGATTCAACCCCGGCTCTACAATGAGTTTTGAGAATCCGTCCGACGTTATGCACATACTTATGACCACCAACACCTCCGCCATTGCCGCGGTTTTAACCTCTACCATAACGGCATGGCTGTTTATCGGAAAGCCTGACCTTGGCATGACCATTAACGGCTGTCTTGCCGGTCTTGTCGCGATAACCGGCGGCTGCGCTTATGTCAGCATTGATATGTCTTTACTTATCGGAGCCATTTCAGGTGTTTTGGTAGTATTTCTTGTTATGTTCTTTGACCGCATTAAAATTGACGATCCGGTCGGAGCTACTGCGGTACACCTTGGCTGCGGTGTGTTCGGAACAATTTGCGTTGGACTTTTCGCAAAGGAAGGTGTAACCACACTGTCCGAAACCAATGGCCTGTTCTACGGCGGCGGCTTTAAGCTTTTAGGCGTAGAGCTTTTGGGTATTGCTGCTGTCGGCGCGTTTGTGTTTATCACATCGGCTGCCATTTGGCTTATTTTGAAGGCGACTGTCGGCATCAGGGTTTCCCGCGAGGAGGAAATCGAAGGTCTTGACATCGGTGAGCACGGCAACCACGCTTATCCCGACTTTGTACCGGCGGTTGAAAGCATTGACTACGGCTTTGCACAAACAGTCGGCACGACCGGTAAAGTTGATGTTGATGAGGCCGTTCCGGTCAAGAAGGTCACCGCCGTGCCACAGGGAACTCCCAAGCTTACCAAGGTTGAAATTATCTGCAAGGAATCTCGCTTTGAAGCTTTGAAGAACGCCATGATGGACATCGGCATTACCGGTATGACGGTATCCCATGTTCTGGGCTGCGGCATACAAAAAGGTCAGCCGGAATATTACAGAGGCGTACCGGTAGAAGCAAACCTGCTGCCTAAGGTACAGGTTGAAATTGTAGTAAGCAAGGTACCCGTAAGGCTTGTAATTGAAACCGCTAAGAAGGTTCTTTACACCGGCCACATAGGCGACGGCAAGATATTCATTTATGATGTTGAAAATGTCGTTAAGGTTCGCACAGGTGAAGAAGGCTATGATGCCTTGCAGGATGTAGAATAAACAAAAAATATTAAAAGCGTTTGAGAAAAGAGAAGTAGTGCGGTTCCCCTGCCGATAGAGAGTACGGGACGGTGGAAGCCGTACGGCAGACCCGCATGAATAACACTTTTCGAGCTGCAATCCGAAAAGGGAAAACCTTAGTAGGTGCGCCGTGTGGTCATACGTCAGTTGACAAAGCCTTTTTGAGGTTTAAAGAGAACAAATATAGGTGGCACAGCGGGTACAGCACTCGCCCTATAGGATGCTGAATTTACTTTTAAATACGGAGGTACATTTACATGTGTTCTATTATGGGTTATTGCGGCGGCGGTGCCGCCATGGAGGCCTTCAAAAAAGGCTTTGAAAAAACCGTTTCGCGAGGTCCGGATGCCAGCCGGATTGTAGATACCGGCAATGGGCTACTCGGCTTTCAACGCCTTGCGATTATGGGGCTTACCCCTTCGGGGATGCAGCCCTTCGAGCTTGACGGCAGTTATGTTGTCTGCAACGGCGAATTATACGGCTTTGAA
>JBMNVM010000115.1:0-5406 GCA_050946805.1 Acutalibacteraceae bacterium
CTAAAAAAGAAGAACCTGAACTACGCGTTTGCACATCAAGGCTCTCACCGATTTGTGTGTTTATCACGGTCTATAAAAGTGTGAAAACAAAAATAGAGCCTAACCCAAATCGGGTCAGGCTCTGCATGTGGTGCCGGTGGCCGGACTCGAACCGGCACGGTATCGCTACCGGTGGATTTTGAGTCCACTACGTCTGCCAATTCCATCACACCGGCAAACAACTGACTTGGACATTATACAATATTAAAGACTCAAAATCAAGTGTTTTTTAAAAAAATATTACGCAAAAAAGCAGTGCCAATATCGTAAGACTTGCGAAATCAGCAGGCGGTAAGTTTACACATTTACTATTTCTATACTGTTTATTACAACATCCTCCAAGGGCTTATCTGCAGCGCCTACCTTTACGTCGGCGATTTTATCCACAACCTCCATCCCTTCGGTTACCTGACCGAAAACGGTATGACGGTAGTCAAGCCACGGTGTGCCGCCAAGCTCGGCATACGCCTGTTGGGTATCGGGCGGGAAATAGGTCGTCATTTCCTTCATCTGCTCAAGCATATTTTCGGGAACCGTTGTGGCCTGAACAATGAAAAACTGGCTTCCGTTAGTATTTGGGCCGGCGTTTGCCATTGAAAGGGCGCCGCGTATATTGTGGAGTAACGGATGAAACTCATCCTCAAAGCTGTCTCCCCAAATTGACTCGCCGCCGGTGCCGTTTCCGAGCGGATCACCACCCTGAATCATAAAGTCCTTTATTACCCTGTGGAAAATCAGACCGTTATAATAACCGTTTTTGGCGTGGGTTGTAAAGTTTTCCACCGCTTTTGGCGCCACCGATGGGAAAAGCTTTATTTTAATTTCGCCCATGCTGGTGTTAATCACCGCTACGGTATCTCCGGCTTGTGGTTTCGATAATTGAAAATCTGACATAAAAGAGCCTCCAAAATTATTACTTTTTATATTCTACGATAATTTTATCAGTTTTACAACTACAATTTTTCATCTTGTATTTTACCACAAGATATAGTATAATTTTAGATAATGTGTAATATTTTGCATAAAGGAGAAACTTCTATGAAATGTCCTTACTGTGGCTTTGAAGAAAGCAAGGTTATTGACTCCCGCCCCACTGACGAGGGGCAACGAATAAGGCGCAGACGTGAGTGTTTGGAATGTGCAAAAAGATTTACTACTTACGAAGTAATCGAAAGTCTGCCGATTATTGTAATAAAGAAGGACAAATCACGCGAAACCTTTAACAGAGATAAGCTTTTAAACGGTCTGCTTCGCGCCTGTGAAAAGCGTCCGGTATCCATTGACACGCTGGACAACATGATAGATGAAATCGAAGTAACCATCCAAAATTCTTTGGATCGCGAGGTTACATCCGAAAAAATTGGCGAACTCGTCATGGAAAAGCTTAAAAAGATTGACGAGGTTGCATATGTTCGTTTTGCTTCGGTTTACCGTCAATTCAAGGATATTAATACATTTATGACCGAGCTTAATAAACTTCTGCAAAAAGACTGATTTAGGAGACCTTTATGAACAATAACGAATTAATGGCGGAGCTTTTGCTCCCTGATATAGACAAAACACCGTCATTTTACGAAGAGCTCTACCCTCCCCGCGATTTGCCGGAGGGTGCAAGGGTAACCCGAATTGCGCCAAGCCCCACAGGTTATTTGCATTTAGGCACCCTCTTTGCCGCGCTTGTAAACCGCATTACTGCCACCTCCACAGGCGGAATATTTTACACACGAATCGAAGATACCGACAAAAAGCGTGAAGTATCGGGCGGTATTGAGGATATTATTGACGGTCTGAATCGTTTTGGCATAACCATAGACGAAGGCTTTATTTCCGGCACTACCGAACATGGGAATTACGGTCCTTATCAGCAAAGCCGCAGGGCTGAAATTTATCAGACCTATGTAAAAGACCTTATCCGCAAAGGTTTGGCTTACCCATGCTTTTGCACTCCCGAGGATTTGGAGCAAGTAAGAGCCGAGCAGGAAGCAGCCAAAATCCGCACCGGCTACCACGGAAAATGGGCAAAGCACAGGGACATATCTTTTGAAGAGGCCAAAGCGCTGATTGAACAAGGCAAGCCCTTTGTTATAAGGCTTAAATCCCCCGGCAGCGAAGAAAATAAAATTATATTTGAGGATGCGATCAAGGGTAAAATAGAAATGCCGGAAAACGATGAGGATTTTGTGCTTTTGAAATCAGACGGTATTCCAACCTATCACTTCGCCCATGCGGTTGACGATCATTTAATGCGCACAACCCATGTGCTTCGCGGGGACGAGTGGATTTCGTCGGTTCCAAAACACATTCACCTTTTCAAAATACTCGGCTTTAAGCCGCCCAAATACGGCCACATTTCTCCTATTATGAAGCTTGACAACGGCGCAAAGCGCAAAATTTCAAAACGCAAGGACCCGGAAGCCGCCGTTCGCTTTTTTGCCGAACAGGGCTTTGACAGCGAGTGTGTAATTGAATATTTGATGACCATAGCCTCATCCGATTTTGAGGATTGGCGACGGGCAAACCCCGATGCATCCTATAAGGATTTTAAATTCAATCTTAAGAAGATGAGCGTATCCGGCGCTTTGTTTGATGAAAACAAGCTGCTTGATGTAAGCAAAAACTGTGTTGCAAAGCTTTCGGGCGCCGAGCTTTATGAGAAAATAACCGCTTGGGCGAGTGAGTTTGACGAGGAATATTATAAAATACTAACCCGCAACCCGGACTATACAAAATCGGTTTTTGCCATTGACCGCGACGGTGCAAAGCCACGCAAGGATATTGCAAAATGGAATGAAACCAAGGATTATTACTCGTATATGTTTAATGAGCTGTTTGTCCCCTCATTTGAAATTCCGGAAAATGTTACAATTCAGGATGCTAAAGCCTTCCTTCAAATTTACAAAACTGTATATAGCCCGACTGACGACCGCCAGCAATGGTTTGAAAGACTAAAAGGTATTGCCCCGCAAATCGGATTCGCGGCCGATACTAAACAGTATAAAACTGACCCAGAATCTTACAAAGGGCATGTCGGAGATTTAAGCACGGTACTGCGTATTGCGGTTACCGGCAGAAAAAATACCCCGGATTTATGCAGTATTATGCAGGTTTTGGGCAAAGATGAATGTATAAAACGAATTGACCATATGATTGATTCAATTTAAGAGGTTTGTTATGGAAGAAAAAGTAATTAAAACTGATGAAAATACCACACCTTCAAACTTTATTTATGATTTAATAGACCAAGATTTGGCCGAAGGCGTATACAAAAGGGTTCAAACACGTTTCCCGCCCGAACCCAACGGATATTTGCATATAGGACATGCCAAGGCCATATGCATTGACTTTGCCACCGCCGAAAAATACGGCGGAATTTGCAACCTTCGTCTTGACGACACAAACCCCACCAAAGAAGATGTGGAATATGTGGATGCCATTATGGAGGACATAAAGTGGCTGGGCTTTCAGTGGGCGAATGTATATTACGCTTCCGATTATTTTGATTATATTTATGAATGTGCCCTTAAGCTCATTGACAAGGGACTTGCCTATGTGGACGAGTCCTCGCCCGAAGAAATTCGCCAAATGAGAGGTACTCTGACCGAACCGGGCATTTGCAGTCCCTACCGCGACCGTCCGATTGAGGAATCAAGAGAATTATTCCGCAGAATGACTGCCGGCGAATTTGAGAATGGCGCAATGGTGCTTCGCGCAAAGATTGACATGGCTTCTCCCAACCTTAATATGCGCGACCCCATTATATACCGAATTATGAAGGTGCCGCACCACCGCACAGGCGATAAATGGTGCGTTTACCCGATGTATGATTTTGCGCACCCCTTAAGCGATGCAAAGGAAGGAGTTACCCACTCCCTTTGCTCATTGGAGTTTGAAAACCACCGTCCGCTTTACAACTGGTTCCTTGAAAAGCTGGAAATTCCCGAACCGCCCAGACAAATCGAGTTTGCAAGGATGAATGTAAACTATACACTTACAAGCAAGAGAAAGTGCTTAAAGCTTGTTAACGACGGTCTGGTTTCGGGCTGGGACGATCCGCGAATGGCAACCCTTTGCGGCATGAGAAGGCGCGGTTATCCGGCCGAAGCCATACGCAATTTTGTTGAGAAAATCGGTGTTTCAAAAGCTTACAGCGTTATTGACTATGCCCTGCTTGAGTCCTGCGTGCGCGATTACCTTAACCTTCACGCCGACCGCGCAATGGCGGTTCTTCGTCCGCTTAAGGTGATAATTGACAATTATCCCGAAGGCAAGACCGACACCATTGAAATTGAAATAAACCCCGAAAAGCCGGAGCTTGGAAAGCGTGCGGTAACCTTTTCAAGGGAGATATATATTGAGCAGGACGATTTTTTGCTGAATCCGCCAAGCAAATACTTCCGTCTTTGCCCCGAAAAAGAGGTTCGCTTAAAAGGCGCGTATTTCATTAAATACGCCTCCCACGAGGTGGATGAAAACGGCAATATTACTGTGGTTCACTGCACCTATGACCCCGAAAGCTTCGGCGGAGAAACACCCGACGGCCGCAAGGTTAAAGGAACACTACACTGGGTCGATGCGAACCACTGCTTTGATGCGCAGGTAAGGCTATATGACCGGCTTTTCAATATTCCCAACCCCAGTGATGAGGAAGGCGTTTCCACTTTTGAGGAAAACATTAATCCCAATTCCTTAACCGTTTTGGAAAACTGCAAGCTGGACTTAGTACTTGTTGACGTAAAACCCGGACAAACCTTCCAATTTATGCGGCAGGGCTATTTCTGCGTTGACCCCGAAACAAAGGACGGCAAGGTTATCTTTAACCGCACCGTAGCTTTGCGTGATTCTTTTTCAAAAAAGGGTTAGTTATGAAAGTACGGGAAATATTTGATTTTTTAAACGAGCTTTACCCGCTTCACTCCGCTATGGAATTTGACAATCCCGGTCTGCTTGTAGGCGACCCAGAGGGCGAGGTTTCAAATATCCTGATAGCCCTTGATTGTACCATGAATACAGTCAAAAACGCCAAAAACAACGCTTGTGAGCTGATTATTACCCATCATCCGGTCATCTTCTCCCCCCTTAAAAAACTGCTTGCAGGAACGGTAGTTTTTGAGCTTATAAAAAGCGGAATTTCGGTAATTTCCATGCATACAAATCTTGATGTTGCCGAAAACGGGGTAAATGATTTCCTGTGCAGAACTATTGGTCTTACCGATACGACTCTTATTGCAGCTGCTGACGGTTTTGTGCTGAAAGGCGGAAGGATATCCCCTGTAACCGCCCAAAACTTCGCAAAAACCCTTAAAGCCAAGCTTGGCGGATGCGTTAAATATGTGGACGGCGGAAAACCCATTGAAAAGGTACTTGTCT
>JBMNVM010000116.1:0-5364 GCA_050946805.1 Acutalibacteraceae bacterium
GCCTATAACCAGATGTCCGCAGTTGCGGCACTGCCACATAACCTCCTCGGCTTTTTCGAATACCTTCTGCATTTCAACATTGTTCAAAAGCTTAAGGTATCTCTCCTCGTGAGATCTTTCAATATCCGCCACCATGCGGAATTTTGCCGCAATCTCGGTAAAGCCTTCTTCTTCCGCCTCTTTTGCGAATTGAGCGTACATATCTGTCCACTCGTAATTTTCACCTTCGGCCGCGGCTTTAAGATTTGCTGCGGTGTCGCCAAGGCCGCCCAGTGCCTTAAACCACAATTTTGCGTGTTCCTTTTCGTTTGCTGCGGTCTCTAAGAAAATTGCGGCGATCTGCTCATAACCCTCTTTTTTCGCAAC
This sequence comes from Acutalibacteraceae bacterium, assembly GCA_050946805.1. Lineage (GTDB taxonomy): Bacteria > Bacillota > Clostridia > Oscillospirales > Acutalibacteraceae > UBA737. The sequence continues at coordinate 367 of JBMNVM010000116.1, forward strand.
CGACGCAAAGTAAGTATACTTATTGGTCGCTTGGCTTTCTCCGGCAAATGCCGCCATAAGATTTTTCTCTGTTTTGCTGCCTTTCAATTCCATTATTATCACCTCATAAAATTTATTTTAAACAGTAACCCTGTTTATTTACCTATTTTAAAAAGCCTTCTATAATCTGCTCCTCCGCTTCCTGTTCGGTAAGGCCTAAGGTCATCAGCTTTACAAGCTGTTCTCCGGCGATTTTGCCTATGGCGGCCTCATGAATCAAAGAAGCGTTTAAATTGTTTGCCGCAATTTCCGGTATTGCAGACACCTTCCCGTTATCCATCAAAATCGCGTCGCACTCGGTATGGCCGTTGCAGATATTGTTACCGTTGATGTGTGAAATAAAAGTCTGAGTTGACTCATCCTTCGCCACCGAGCGGGAAATAACATTGGCGCTTGAATGTTCTCCGTCCAAGTCTACCGTAAAATCTGTTGTGGCGTTCTGGCGGCCGTGGGTCACGATTTTTTCGCGGATTACAAGGGTTGCGTTGTTTCCGATCTTTGCCTTGGTTATGCGGTTTGTGGAGCTGATACCCTTTATCTGGGTCGTGTCCATTTCCATATAACCGCCGTCCTCAATATAGACAATGGTTGTGGGATTCATCACGTTATCGCCACTGCCCTCCGACTCGCCGTAGTGCCGCTCGATATACGTTACCTTGGCGTTTTTGCCGATATAAAAGGTATGAATACCGTCATGCCTTGATTCATCGTCCCCACAGTTGTGGATTCCGCAGCCCGCGATAATCTCAACCTCGGCATTTTCGCCGATATAAAAATCGTTGTAAACAAGATCAGTTAGCCCCGTTTGGCTTATAATTACCGGGATATGCACCTTTTCGCCCTTAGTGCCGGGCTTTACGATTATATCAATACCCGATTTGTCTGTTTTGGTTTTAATATCGATGTTCTCGGTTACCTGCCTGTCCGCAAGGCCGCCGTTTGCGCGTATGTTATATGCACCCTTTGCGGTGGGACCCATTTCGGCTATGATTTTTAACAACTGAAGCTCTGTATTGTTCATATTTTCGCCTCCGTTTTCTCAGAGAGAATCCGGCAGCCGACATCGGTTTTATCGATTATACCGGGGAGTACCTCTTCCCTTGTGCCTTCCTTTTGGACAGTGCCGTTTGCTATTACGACAATTCTGTCGGCAATATTCAGTATTCTTTCCTGATGTGAAATAATAATTATGGAGCCGCCCAAGGTTTCGTTCATCTTTTCAAAAACACCTATGAGGTTGTTGAAGCTCCAAAGATCGATTCCGGCCTCCGGCTCGTCAAAAATGGAAATTTTGGTCGCGCGTGCAAGCACGGTGGCAATCTCAATACGCTTAAGTTCTCCGCCCGAAAGGGAGGCGTTAACCTCGCGGGTAACATAATCTCTTGCGCAAAGGCCTACTTGTGAGAGATAATCACACGCTTCATTTATGCTTAAGCTCCTGCCCGCGGCAAGGCTTATAAGGTCGTGAACGGTAAGCCCTTTAAAACGAATAGGCTGCTGAAAGGCAAAGCTGATGCCCCTCCTTGCCCTTTCGGTTATGGAAAGGTCGGTAATGTCCTCCCCGTCAAGCAAAATTTTGCCGGAAGAGGGTTTATATATACCGCTGATAATCTTGGCAAGGGTGGATTTACCTCCCCCATTCGGTCCGGTTATTACCATAAAACCGTTATTAATTTTTAAATTTAAATCTTTCAGTATTTCCTTGCCACTGTCGTCATCTTGAGCAGAAAAGGAAATATTTTTAAGCTCTAACATGGTTTCCTCCGCTTTAAAAATCCGAAATCCCGCCTTTTTAGCAGAACTTTATCTTATAATACCCTTTTTAGAAGAAAAAATCAACCTTTGAAGATACAAATTTAAGGGACTGACGGTATTTTCATCAGTCCCTTAGCCAATTAGTACTATAAAGGATTAGGAGAAAACCTTTTTTACCAGTTAACCTGCCATCTTTGGCTGTACTCACCGCTAAGCTGTGAGTTTCCCGATGTTTTTGAACCGCTCGAGTTTGCCGCCAGCTTTGCAAGCAGCTCATCAAATTCATCGGTATTGAAGGGTATTTTTACTTCCTTGTGTCCGTTGAAGTTTGAGATATACGCAGCATTTGAAATGGTAAGCTCGAATATGCCATCGGTCCCGGGGGCTATCAGCTTTTCACCCTTTAATATGGCATTTGCGAAATTTTGCAGCATGCCTTTGTGGGCAGGCTCCGGCTCAAGCTGTTTTAACTCCCAATAATCGTATTCGATTTTTTGGAAATTCTTTTTAGAGGTTATGCGTACCTCCGGTTCGGGCTGCTTTAACCTCCACCACTTTAAAATTCCGTCCTCTAAGACTATTTTGCCAAGATCACCCGAAATCTCCAAGCGGTTTGTTCCCGGATATTCGCCGGTTGAGGTGATGAAGGTGCCGACAGCGCCGTTTTTGTATCTGGTGATAATGGTTACGTCATCTTCAACCTCTATATTGTGGTATTTCGCAATATCACAAAAAGCTACCACGCTTTCTGGCATACCGCAGATCCACTGCCACAAGTCAAGGTTATGCGGAGCCTGATTTAAAAGCACCCCGCCTCCTTCTCCCGACCAAGTGGCGCGCCATTCTCCGGAGTCGTAATAATTTTGGGTTCTGTACCAGTTGGTAACAATCCAAACCGTTCTTTTCAAAGCCCCCAAAGCCCCGCTGTCCATAATCTCTTTGGCCTTTATAAACAGCGGATTGGTTCTCTGATTAAACATAATGGCAAAAACCCGGTCGGTCTTTTGGGCGACTTCATTTAAGCGCTGCGCGTTTGAGACACTGATGTCAACCGGTTTTTCAAGCATAACATGAAGTCCGCACTCCAAAGCTTTGATAGCTATCTTTGAATGTAAGGGGTGCGGAACCGCGATAACCACAGCGTCTACCTCGCCGCTTGCAATTAACAGATTATAATCGGTATAGGTCTTTATATCGCCGTGCATTTCTTTAAAAGCATTAAGCTTTTCTTTTTTAATATCGCAAACGGCGGTAAGCTCCAGACCGTCTATCTGACCGCCGGCAATACAGCTGGCGTGCGCCGAACCCATATTGCCTATACCGATTACTCCAGTCCTTAATTTTTGCATATCTACACCTTAATTTTATTTTGCTCCGCCGTATGTATCTGATGTATCGGCAAAAACCGCACCTACATCTTCTTTTCTGCGGGAAGTCTTAACCCTCTTCATGAGTTCTTCGTAGTACAAATCCTCATCAAACGGGATTTCAACCTCTTTGCCAAGGAATGCGGAAAGGTGCATAGCGTTCGAAATGGTAAGGCCGTTTATACCCTCGCTACCTTCGGCAACCAGCTTGCCGCCGCGGAGAATTGCATCGGCAAAAGCGTTGAGTACGCCTACATGTCTGGGATTCTGACCGTCAGTTTCAACCTCTACCACCTTGGCATTTATTTTACCGAAGGGTATTGTATTAGTCCTTGAAAATTCAGGCTCGCTTATTTCAAATTCTTCCATGAAAAGCTTGTCGTCCTCGACAACAAATTTGGCTTTATCCATCTGAATTTCAAAGCGGTTGGTTCCTCTGGCATCGCCGGTGCTTGTAATGAAGCAGCCTGTAGCGCCGTTTGCATATTCAACATAAGCGGTAACATCGTCTTCAACCTCAATGTCATGCCACTTGCCAAACTTCATGTGAGCATGAACCTTAACCGGCATACCGCAAATCCACTGCCACAAATCAAGCTGGTGGGGGCACTGGTTGAGAAGAACGCCGCCGCCTTCGCCCGACCATGTGGCGCGCCAGCCGCCCGAATTATAATAAGCCTGCGGACGGTACCAGTTGGTGATAAGCCAGTTGGTACGTCTTATCTGGCCGTATTCCCCTGAATGAACAAGCTCGCGAAGTTTTCTGTAAACACAGTTGGTGCGCTGGTTGAACATCATTCCGAAAACCACTTCGGAGTGCTGCTTTGCAACCTCATTCATCTCGCGAACCTGCTTGGTGTAAACGCCGGCAGGTTTTTCGCACATAACATGAATGCCGCGCTTGATGGCTTCAATGGTGTATAACGGATGATCATAATGCGGAACGGCTACAATACAAGCATCGATAAGTCCGCTGTCCATCATCTTCAAAGCATCGTCAAAATAGGCTACATCTTCGCCATATCCCTGCTGTTTTGCCCACTCAAGGCGCTCGGGGTTAATGTCGGCAATTGCCGCAATTTTTATATCGGGACATTGACCCTCTTTGATGTTTCTGGCATGGCTGGAACCCATATTACCAATACCAATAATGCCAATTTTTACTTTCTGCATAAATCATTTCTCCTTTTCGGTGACCGGACAATGCCAGTCAAACATTTTTTCCACCGGATTAAATGGTGTTATAAAGTATCCATCTGCCAAGGGGGTTTCATTTCGAAAATAGGAAATGGTGTCAGCCAACATTTCCAAATCCTCTATCTTATGACCGTGATATCCTTTGCGGAAATACCACAGCAACCGGTCCTCTACTCCAAGAAAACGGAAAACCTCTTTCGCTGCAAGCGTGGTCTGCCAAGTACCGATAGGATTAGTCCAAATATCACTTGCCGCTTCCCCAACCAAGAGTACACGAGGAGCTACCATGGCTTTCAGAAAATGCTCGTCAAAAGGCAGGTCAGCCTCTTTACCGACATAATTTTTTAAATCTGGACCCATCCATTCAGGAAACCGTCTTACAAGCATTTCCAAGGTTTCGCTTTCCTTCTCCTCACCGTCCTCGGTGATAGCCCTCATACGGCTACGGTAGCAAGAGCATGCACCGGCGTTCGTTTCATTTGGATTCACTATAAAGGCACGCTCATCCAGAACGCCCGCCAGCATAGCGGTTTTTCCGCCACGGGAATGACCGGTAAAAGCAATATAATTAAAATCAATTTTATCCCTAAAGTTACATTTTTCCAGTGCATCCACACAACGGGAATAACCCCAAGCCCAA
>JBMNVM010000117.1:0-5337 GCA_050946805.1 Acutalibacteraceae bacterium
ACTCCTTATCCTTGATATCAAGATTAAGTCCGTTTAAAATTTGCTCCCCGTCAAAGCTGACGGAAATGTCTTTGAGTTCTACAATATTTTTGTTTTCCATAAAAGCATCCCCCTTTGTTCAACACTAAAGTGCCGACACAAGAATAATAATTTGATTTTTCAAGTATGGAGAGTTACATCCTTGAGAAAATCTACCCTGTGCGATACCCACAGTTACCTCGTAACATGCCCTGAACAAAGGGTTTTTCATAGTTTTCTCGACACAAGTCGGAAACTACGGCATGAAATCCGAAACTGTTCTCTACACAGATGCTTTGATTAATTTATTAAATTGTAAATTAAATCAACCAACAACAAATATACAGTGAAATATTTTAAAAGTCAAGAATTTTTATTCTATTTTTGTAAAAATTATTTAGATTTAAAAACCAAACATAAAAAACCTTTAAAATGCTCTGTTTTTCTCCCTAATGCTCTCGAATGCTCGTTTTCGATTTTCTGGTATTTTATGGTTTTAAACAATGTTTTCATATTTTATTTTGCGGAATTCCGAAGGAGTCATACCTGTATAAAGTTTGAAAGAACGGTTAAAATTGGCTGTATTGTTGAAACCGCACCGGTTTGCAATGTCGAGAACCGTCAAATCGTCCTCATTTTCCGACAGCAGCTTTTTAGCTTTTTCGATTCTTTTGGCACACACGTAATCCCAAAGCTTCATGTTCAAACATTCTTTAAACAGCTTTGAAAAATAGTTGGGGGTTATGTTGGATTTTTCAGCGATTTCCGAAAGGGTTATATCTTCGGTGTAGTGGGCGTTTATGTATTCAATCCCTTTTTCAAGCTTTCGGATAATGCCGGCGGAAAAATTCTCCTCATGCGAAAAATATCCGTGGTTGCGTATCAGCTCAATAAAAATTTCGGATATTGCTGCTGTAACGGCGCAGCTGTACGCCGTATTTTTATCAAGCAGTTCGCGGCGGATATTTAACAAAAGTGCGGTAATTGCCGCGGCATTCTCCTTCTTTATTTTGAAATTGAAATTTTTTGAATAGTTATAGAAAATGTAAGGGAAACCCTCCGAAAGGTCGGTTGCATTATCAAGAATCTGCTTTGAAAACTGAACGTTCAAAAGCCGAAGTCCGTTTTGCTCGATATTTATTATGCAGTGCGGGACGTTGCTTGGAAAAACAAACACATCGCCTTGGTTTATCGGCTTGTCGCCGCTTATTGTGCGGTAAATTCCGCTGCCTTCAAGAACCAGTGAAATTTCAAAATTAATGTGGCGGTGATCCCTTATGGAACGCTCACCGCCTTCGACATAAACCTGCCACATTTTCAAGTTCGCAATTTTGGAGCCGTATGAAATTTCGCCTATTTCCTCAATCATAATAAAAACCTCGGATTTGTAATATTTTTTATAAACAGTATAATATATGTGATGAAAAAATATCAAGTATTTATTATAATTTATTCTAATATCGGCGTTTTATTTTGTCAAATAAATTTTAAAATTTTGTATTCTTTTTTCTTTTGAAAATCAGTTTCAACATTTCTTTTTAGCCTAATGGGAGGATGTTTATATGACCGACATGTATATCGCTTCATGCGAAAAGACAGGCGGCATTTATCATTACCGAAAAGACGGCGATACCTTTATCGAAAAACAGTTTTATCCTGCCGACCGTCCGATGTATATGGAAATCAAGGACAACCGCCTTTTTGCCGTGCTGCGCGACCCGGGCGACAGGGGCGAAGGCGGTATTGTAAGCTTCACGCTTGATAATGAAGGAAATCTTACCGATCAAAGTGATTTTATATATACAAAAGGTGTTGGCGTTTGTCATTTAGCCGTTACCGATGCAGGAATCTTTGCCGCGAATTATCTTTCGGGCAGCGTTTTTCGAACGCCCGATTTGCTTGTAACCCACAAGGGCAAGGGCGTAAACCCCAAAAGGCAGGAGGGGGCGCATACCCATTGTACTGTGCCGACTCCTGACGGGAGGTACATATGCGTTGCCGATTTAGGGCTTGACAAGATTTTTGTATATGATATGCACCTAAATCCGGTCTCCTTTGTAAAATTGCCTGACGGGGCAGGCCCTCGCCATGTTGTCTTTAGCGAGGACGGCAGGTTTATGTACTGCATCACTGAGCTTTCATCACAGGTTTTCAGCTTTACATATCTTAACGGAAGGCTTGAATTTGAAGCTTCAATTGACGCGCTGCCAAAGGATTTTACGGGCGAAAACACCGCCGCTGCCATTAGAATCAGCGGGGAATACCTCTACATTTCCAACCGCGGGCATGACTCCATCATTGTTTTCAAGCTGAACGGCGGGGAAATGACACATCTTGCAACCGTGTCCTGCGGCGGCAGGGGGCCGCGGGACTTTAACATCTGCGGCGATTTACTTGTCTGCACAAACGAAAACAGCGACAATGTAACCTTTTACAAACTTCAAAACGGAATACCGAAAATAACGGATTTCGAACTTAAAATACCGCATCCGCTAAATGTAATTTTTAAGGAATAATTAAAGGAGAGATTTTTAAAATGCATTTTAATGATCGGGACAGAATTATTGCGTTAACCCCTTTATGGAAGGGAGAACGTCTGCCGGACGGACGTCCGAAGGTACCGGACGAGTATCTTGACGCCCTTTACGGCATGACCCTTGAGGAGGTCTGGAAGCCCATTTTCCTGCAGGGTTATGAAAACCAATTTGTCGGTGGCGGATTGGCACCGCTTACTCCTTTGCATGATGACGGAAGAAAACTGGTAGGCAGAGCCGTTACCTGCAGCTACTGCCCGACAAGACCCGACCTGCACGAATTGATGTTTAAAAGAGGAGCCGAGGACGGCAGAAAAGGCAACTACAACCAGTGGGTAATAGACAACCTTTATGAACGTGATGTTGTGGTTTGCGATATGTATGATAAAATTTATAAAGGCACCTTCCTTGGCGGCAACCTGACAACCGCCCTTAAAAAACGCACCAAAACCGGCGGCGCCGTTATTTGGGGCGGCGTTAGGGATATTGAGCAAATGAAAAAGGTTCCGGACGTTCAGGTCTACTATCGAGGCATTGACCCCACGCCTATTCGTGATTTTGTTATGACCGATTATAACGGGATTACCAACTTCGGCGGCGCTGTTTGCCTGCCGGGCGATGTTGTTTTCGGAGCGGGCGGCGGAGTGCTTTTCATTCCGGCGCACTTGGTCGAAGAAGTGGTTGTGGGCGCGGCCAAGACCCACGTTAAGGACGATTTCGGCTTTGAGATGATAAGTCAAGGCAAGTTCACAACGGCTCAGATTGACCGCAATACCTGGACAGAGGAAATGCTTGACATGCTGGTTGAATGGATAAACACAGACCCGAGAGGGGAAGAATACCGCCATCTTGACTGGTCTAAGGAATACGAGCTGGCGCGCAACGGCGATCCCAACGATACGCAAACCGCATTATAAAAAGACTGGTGATAATATGAAAACAGCGCTTGTTACAGGTTCTTCAAGGGGAATTGGCAGAGCAATCGCTCTAAGACTCGCAGATGACGGGTTTAAGGTGTTCGTGCACGGTGCCGCAGAATCGGAAAAATTACATGAGACCAAGTCGCTCATAGAACAAAACGGCGGCAAGGCGGAAATTGTTGTTGCCGATCTTTGTGATGTGGAGCAGTCCGGAACACTCATTAAAAAGACAGGCGATATTGATGTTTTAATACTTAACGCTTCGGTTCAATACCGCAACCGATGGAGCGATATTACTTTAGATGAATGTTACAAGCAGATTAACTGTAATTTTGTTTCATCTATGCTTTTAATACAGCAGGTCTTCCCCTCAATGCAGAAAAAGGGCTGGGGCAGAATTATTACTATCGGCTCTGTGCAGGAAGCTAAGCCGCACCCCGATATGCTTGTTTATTCGGCAACAAAGGCGGCACAGACAAATATGGTCAAGTCCTTGTCGCTGCAGCTTGCGCCATACGGCATTACGGTAAACAACGTAGCCCCCGGCGTTATATATACCGACCGTAATGTAAAGGCCTTGTCTGATGAGGCATATGCCAAACAGGTTATGGACAGCATACCGGTCGGATTTTACGGGGAACCTAAAGACTGCGCCGGCATTGTAAGCCTGCTTTGCTCTGAAGAGGGAAGATACATTACCGGACAAAATATATTTGTTGACGGCGGCAAAAGCGTTTTGTAATATTTTTTAAAAATCAGGCTCTCCCAAAAGGGGGAGCCTTTTGCCATAGTAAGCCATATTAACCTTAAAAAACAGTTGCCCCACGCCTTGCGATGTGATATAATCATTTAAAGTATTTATTCTTTTTATTTTACTAAACGGTGGTGATTGGGTGAGGATTTTAGGTATAGACCCCGGCTATGCAACGGTCGGATACGGTATTGTGGATACCGACGGTTATAAGTTTTCGGTTGTTGGCTACGGAGCCGTAACCACACCCGCCAATCACAGATTTGAAGAACGCCTGAAGGCCATTTATGATGATATTGGCACGATAATTGATAAATATAAACCCGAAGCATTATCTATTGAAAAGCTGTACTTTAACACAAACTCCACAACCGCCATTGACGTTGCTCAGGCAAGAGGGGTCATTGTTATGGCGGCGCATTCAAAGGGTCTTAATATCAACGAATACACCCCGCTTCAGGTCAAACAGGCGGTTACAGGCTACGGCAGAGCCGAAAAGTTTCAGGTTATGGAAATGGTTAAAACCCTTTTATCTCTCGAATTTATCCCGAAGCCCGATGATGCGGCGGATGCTTTGGCGCTGGCACTTTGCCACGGGCATTACATAGGTTCCACCTATTCAAGAATTTATTTGGAGGCGAAGCAAAGTAAATGATAGCTTCTTTAAGAGGTAGTTTAATATATTCCGACCAGACTCACGTTGTGGTTGAATGCGGCGGAGTCGGGTATAAGTGCGCCGTTACCCTTGGCACCCTTAACGCTTTGCCACCGCTCGGCTCCGAAATTTTTCTGTATACCTATATGGTGATAAGGGAAGATGCCATGGATTTGTACGGTTTTTTGACCGCTGAGGAGCTTTCGGCCTTTAAGATGATAACCTCGGTCAATGGCGTGGGTCCGAAAATCGGTATTGCCCTGCTTTCAGAATTTACTGCTTCGCAGCTTATGCTTTACATAGGAACCAATGACCCGAAATCCTTAACCGCCGCTTCGGGGGTTGGAATTAAACTGGCGCAGAGAATTGTGCTGGAGCTTAAGGACAAGGTAGGGCATATAGGTTCGGATGATGTTGTCGGTTTTAAGCCGTCCGGACGTAGCGGCAGCTCGGCTTCAA
>JBMNVM010000118.1:0-5272 GCA_050946805.1 Acutalibacteraceae bacterium
GACGAAGATTACCGCCATCCAGACCATAAGTACAACTATCAACAAAAGCGGTACAAAATGCCGCCAGTAGAACTTTGGAAGATAGGCTTTAATGGAAAACTTATCCTTAAGCATTGTCCCGAAAACCGATATCAGCACCAACGAAGGCGGGGCTGAAACGACAGCCGATATAACATATTGTTTATAGAAAAACAATACAAAGCCGATAACCATTAAAATTGTGCATACACCAACGGTTATCAGCGCCGTAAAGGCTTCCTTTAAACCGCCCGAATATTTAATAACCACACTGGCGATAAATGTTAAATTGTTTAACATGGTGTAAATGAAAAAGATAATATAAATTATCTTTAAATATTTAAAAAGCGCGCCGGAGGGTTTTGCGTAAACAATCCCGTTCTTTTGCTCCAGTTGGTTTACTTTTTGTACAATTCCGTCATAATACTTCATAAGATTTCTCCAAAACTTTATTCTTTTAAATTATACCCCCGCAAACCTTTCTTGACAAGTGTTTTTTGCGGGTTATAATACTTATGGTGATTATAATGCAGATAAATATAGTAATGGTTGAGCCGGAAATACCTCAAAACACCGGAAACGTGGCACGCACCTGCGCAGCAACCGGCGCAAGGCTCCATCTTGTAGGCCCCATGGGCTTTAAAATTGACGACAAAAAGCTTAAAAGAGCCGGACTTGATTATTGGCACTATCTTGATATTACCTATTATAATAACATTACCGAGTTTTTCAAAAAAAACACAGGCGATTTTTTCTTTTTCACAACCAAGGGCAGGAAAACACATTCCGACATTAAATATCCGGACAACTGTTACCTTATTTTCGGCAAGGAAACAAAAGGGCTGCCTGAAGAGCTTTTGCTTAAACACCCTAAAAACTGTGTTCGAATCCCGATGATGGGGGAAATTCGAAGCTTAAACCTTTCTAATTCGGTGGCTATTGCGGTTTACGAGGTTTTAAGGCAGTGGGACTATCCCGCTCTTCAAAATTTCGGGGAATTGCATAACTACAAATGGGAAGATGCAAGGTAAATTCTACGAAAAGAGTAAAAATTTATATTGAAAATGGCTTAAAATGTGGTAAAATGTATTTGTGTAAATATTAACAAAGCCTTCGAAAGGATGATTCCATGAACGCGCTTAACAAAAAAACCGTTGATGACATTAATGTTAAAGGTCGAAACGTACTCGTTCGCTGCGATTTTAATGTTCCGCTCAAAAACGGTGAGATTACCGATGAAAACCGTATCGATGCCGCGCTGCCCACAATCAAAAAACTGATTTCAGACGGCGGCAGGGTTATTCTCTGTTCCCACTTAGGCAAGCCGAAAAACGGCCCCGCTCCCGAATTTTCACTGGCTCCGGTCGCAAAAGCCTTATCGAAAAAACTTGGCAAAGAGGTTGTTTTTGCCGCTGACGATAATGTTGTCGGTGAAAATGCCAAAGCCGCTGTAGCCGCTATGAAGGACGGTGACGTGGTACTTCTTGAAAATACACGCTTCCGCGCCGAGGAGACCAAAAATATAGAAAGCTTTTCAAAAGATCTTGGCTCTTTGGCCGAAGTTTTCGTAAATGATGCTTTCGGTTCCGCACACAGGGCTCACTGCTCCACCGTTGGTGTTGTTTCTTTTGTTAAGGAAGCCGTTGCCGGTTACCTTATCGGCAAGGAGCTTAAATATCTGGGTGAAGCGGTTGAAAATCCGGTTCGTCCCTTCGTTTGCATTTTGGGCGGAGCTAAGGTTGACAGCAAGCTGCCCGTTATCGAAAACCTGATAACCAAAGCCGATACCCTTATCATCGGCGGCGGCATGGCTTATACCTTCTTGGCCGCAAAGGGCTATTCTGTAGGCAAATCGCTTATTGACGAGTCTAAAATCGATTACTGCCGCGAAATGATGGAAAAGGCCGAAAAGAGCGGCGTTAAAATTCTTCTGCCGGTTGACTGCGCGGTTGTTAAAAGCTTCCCCGATCCTATCGATGCTCCGGTAGAGGTAGTATATGTCGATGCCGACAAGATACCGGACGATATGGAAAGCCTTGATATAGGACCCAAAACAGCGGAAATCTATGCGAACGAGGTTAAAACCGCAAAGACGGTTGTATGGAACGGACCTATGGGCGTGTTCGAGAATCCGACCCTTGCGGCGGGCACTTTAGCCGTTGCCAAGAGCCTTGCCGAGACTGACGCTGTTACCATCATCGGCGGCGGTGATTCGGCGGCCGCGGTAAACAACTTGGGCTTCGGGGATAAGATGTCCCACGTTTCCACCGGCGGCGGTGCCTCCCTTGAATTCCTTGAGGGCAAGGAGCTTCCCGGAATTGCCGCCCTTAATGACAAATAAACAATGAGTTTTCCGTAGGGGTGAATGATGGCATCACCCCTACGTTTGTGTTAAACACAGCATAAAAATTTATGCTTTTGGTACCGAATTCAGGGTTAAAGCTATATTGTATACTATTTTGCCAAAAACAAAAACCAAATGCAATTAACCTATTAAAGCGCTAAAGTTCACGGCATTCTTTTGCGGGAAGTTCGGCGGCACTTGTTGTTTGCGTTTTGTCCCCATGCCAACAGCGCTTTAAAACGAAGGAGAAGTAAAAATGGATAAACAAAAAAGAGCCACCGTTATTGCCGGAAACTGGAAAATGAATAACACCCCATCTCAAACCACCGCACTTATCAGTGAAATGAAGCCGTTGGTGACCGATGCCGGCTGTGAGGTTGTGCTTTGCGTACCGTTTATTGATATTCCGGCAGCCGTAGAGGCGGCTAAGGGTTCGAACATTAAAATAGGCGCAGAAAATGTCCACTTTAAGGCAAGCGGCGCCTACACGGGCGAAATTTCGGCTCAAATGCTGGTTGAAGCCGGTGTTGAATATGTGGTAATCGGCCACAGTGAACGCAGGCAATACTTCGGAGAGACCGACCAGACCGTAAATTTACGTACACTGGCGGCGGTAAACGCCGGACTTAAGGCCATTGTATGTGTCGGCGAAACACTTGAGCAAAGGGAACTCGGATACACCGAAACCTTGCTTAAATTCCAGACCAAAATGGCGCTTACAAATATCAACAAAGAGCAGTTAAAAAACATAATCATAGCTTACGAGCCGGTATGGGCAATCGGAACGGGCGTTACCGCAACGGCTGATCAGGCCGATGAGGGCAACGGTTTTGTTCGCGCCGCTATTGCCGAAATTTACGGTCAAGAGGCGGCCGAAGCGGTTACCATTCAGTACGGCGGCTCCATGAACCCCAAAAATGCCGAGGAACTGCTTTCAAAGGTTAATGTTGACGGCGGGCTTATCGGCGGCGCTTCGCTTAACGCCAATGATTTTGCCGCCATTGTAAAGGCAGCGGGAAAATAAATTTAAAGGTTTAATATTCGCAAAATTAGGAGATTTTTAAAAATGAAAAAGCCTATTGTACTTACGATTATGGACGGGTTCGGCATTAATAATGAAACAAAGGGAAACGCCATCAAGGCGGCTGCTACCCCGAATCTTGACAAAATATTCAGCAAGTGCCCCGCGACTAAAATAGGAGCCTCCGGAATGGATGTCGGCCTTCCCGACGGTCAGATGGGCAACAGCGAGGTGGGGCATACCAACATCGGCGCCGGCAGAATTGTCTATCAGGAACTGACACGCATTACAAAATCCATTGCGGACGGCGACTTTTTTTGCAATCCCGCATTTTTAAGCGCGGTGGATAATTGCAAAAAAAATGACAGCGCTCTTCATCTTATGGGGCTTTTGTCAGACGGCGGCGTTCACAGCCATATTGACCATCTTTATGCTTTGGTAGAGCTTGCGAAAAGAAACGGCTTAAAGCGGGTATTTATCCACGCCCTGCTTGACGGCAGAGACGTACCTCCGACCTCTGCGGCCGATTATATTGACCAATTAAACGAAAAGCTTAAAGAAATAGGCTGCGGACAGATTGCCACGGTAATGGGCAGATACTACGGAATGGACCGCGACAACCGCTGGGAAAGGGTAGGAAAGGCATACGCCGCCCTTGTTTACGGCGAAGGCATTAAGGCTACCGATCCGGCTGCCGCAGTGAGGAAATCCTACACAATAAAGGACGAAGAGGGCAAGTTTATAACCGACGAATTTGTTCTTCCGACCGTTATTGAGGGTACCGAGCGCATTAAAACAAATGACAGTGTCATCTTTTTCAACTTCCGCCCCGACCGTGCACGGGAAATTACCCGCACATTTGTGGATGACGATTTTACCGGCTTTGAGCGGCGCACCGGCAGGCAGAAGGTATTTTTTGTATGCATGACCCAGTATGACGCGGCCATGCCAAATGTAACCGTCGCCTTCGCCCCTCAAATCCTTGACAATACGCTTGGGGAGTACCTTGCAAAGCTTGGAATGACCCAGCTTCGCATTGCCGAAACCGAAAAATATGCCCATGTAACCTTCTTCTTCAACGGCGGTCGTGAGGTCATGTTTGAGGGAGAGGACAGAATACTTGTAAACTCACCGAAGGTTCCCACATACGACCTGAAACCCGAAATGAGCGCTTACGAGGTTTGCGACAAGGTCTGCGAGGCTATTGAAAGCGGCAAATATGATGTTGTGGTTCTTAACTTCGCAAACTGCGACATGGTAGGCCATACCGGCATTTTCGGAGCTGCCGTAAAGGCGGTTGAAGCGGTTGATACTTGTGTCGGCAGAGTTATGGAATCCACCCTTAAAATGGGCGGCGTAATGCTCCTTACGGCCGACCACGGCAACGCCGATCGCATGATTGATACCGACGGCTCGCCATTTACCGCTCACACCACAAACCCTGTTCCCTTCGCGGTTATCGGCAAGGAATGCAAGCTGCGCGAGGGCGGCAGACTTTGCGACATTTCACCCACAATAATCAAACTGCTCTCGTTAGAGCAGCCCAAGGAAATGACCGGACAGTCATTGATAATTTAATTGGCTTTAAAAAGTTTTTAAATGATAAGCCACTACTATATACATTTCAAGCAGCCGAAATTTTCGGCTGCTTTTTAATGTTAATCAGATTTAAAAAAATTTTAATCTATTAAAGCTAAAATTTAATACGTGGCAAAGCCGTAGGGTTTAGTAATTTAAAACTAAAATCAATACTTTTTAAAAAAGCCATACTCCGTGGATTTGCGCATTGAATAAATCCCTGCAAATCCACAGTCTTATATAAACCGAATTACAACACACAAGGTCTTAAAAAACGGCGGTAATCGTCCTTAAAGCTGCGGTAATAATTA
>JBMNVM010000119.1:0-5253 GCA_050946805.1 Acutalibacteraceae bacterium
AAGTGATTAGAGCTTTTATAAAGTTGCAAATTCGTTAAAAGTCAGGTAAAAATATTCAGTAAAGAGAAAGGCAGGTGAATTGTTGATTGATATAACTCCCGCGGCGTGGATTGGTCGTATGTCAGCCATGCAGAGGGGAGAAGCCGGAACCTGAAATTAAATGTAATTTTAAGGTCGGCTTTGCAGGTATATCATCAACAACAAAAGATGAAGGATTTTTTAAAGGTATTATCGTTAGTGCTATCATTAGTTCTGCTGGCACTGCAGATTTTCGAATTGGTTATGTGCATTAAAAAGTATAAAAGCGTAAACAAACCCGAATATATTTAATATAGTGCTACTGCTTGCAACACTTGTCTGATTATCGACTTTTATTTACTCCAAAAACATTTTGTAAATGCAAAAAAGTGAAAATCAGAATTATATTCAGTAAAAGCAAAAATCCCGTCTTTTGACGGGATTTTTTATATTGGCGGAGAGAAGGGGATTCGAACCCCTGAACGGGTATTAGCCGTTACACGATTTCCAGTCGTGCGCCTTAGACCAGCTCAGCCATCTCTCCAAGCGACTGTACCATTATAATGTAAAGTGGGCAAAAAATCAAGTACTAATTTATTGTTTTGCAGTTAAAAATGGGTAAAGTTTGGCGCAGCGTGCCGCTTAAAGCGAAATTGCGGTTCAAGCACTGATATTATTATATCCATAAAGGATTTTCGGCATTATCGAAGCTTTGTGTTATGTGTTGTAATACCGCTGCTTTTGATTTTTCACCTGACATTTTATAGTTAATTTCATAGTATGTAGTATAAAAAATATTAGGAGTGGAATGGATGGACAACAATTCTTTAAGGCCTATTAATAATGAGGCCGACCTCGATTATTACAGAAACAGACTTGATAACATGAATTATGACAACAATGAAATGGAGCCCTATTATATAGATGGGCAGCAGATGGATTCCCTGTGGAATCATTTAAGAAACCAAAAGGGCAAGCTTGTCAGAGTGGAAACAAGAGCCTGCACCGGAATTGCGGTAAAAGTGGGCGTGCTTATGGATGTCGGCTCCGATTTTATCGAATTAAAGCTTTGCGGCGCGCCGGTGAGTGTTGTAATTCCCGTGTCGTCAATTTTTTCGATAACCGTTGTGCACGACAACGACAGAAGAAAAATATTTCCGTATTAAGGCTTAAATTATTAAATTTATTGGGTCTTAATACGAATAAAAAATTATATTATCACAAATTTTCTTGTCAAGTTTCAGGGTTAAGCGGCATTGGTCGAACTTTACCTTGAAACTTGATTTATTTATAAAAAATTATTGTATTTATGTCGCTTTTAATATATAATTAGGTATTATTGTATGCCATAAAAACGGGCTGCAAAATTCAATCTTAATACCACAGGGGCAAGAAAATGGCAAAAGAGATTCAAAGAAAACAGCTATACATCGTTGTCAGTCAAACAGGTACAGCGCTTTCAAGAATTCTTAAAATTATTACGCGCAAGGAATTTAACCACGCATCACTAAGCTTGGAAGAGGATTTGCGTTATATGTATTCGTTCGGCAGAAAAAATCCTTACAATCCGTTTATCGGCGGATTTGTTAAGGAGTCTGCAAGTTTTGGAACCTTCAAACGCTTTCCGGATACAGAAGTAATTGTTTTAAAGCTTGACATAAGTGAGGAAAAATATCGCGAAATCAGCAGTATGATTGATGCAATGTTTAAAAGAAGAAAGGAATATCATTACAACTATCTCGGATTATGGCTGGCGGCCTTCAGAATCTGCTTCAAGTCAGACAAGCGCTACTATTGTTCCGAATTTGTAAAGGATATTCTTGTGCGTTTCAACATAGACGGAGCAAACCGGTTAAGGGAAATCGTCCATCCGATGAATTTTCTCGATATTCCGCAGGCCGAGCTTGTATACCGCGGAAAACTGACAGAGTATTCTCCAAAGCATGAATGCACTGTATAATTATTCATAATTTTGTCATATTTTGTTGACTTTAGAGGTTTTTTGAGATAGAATAATCATTATTGAATTATCCCTTCAGGAGAAAGTATATGAAAGCCTTGGAAGAGAAAATCCTAAAAGACGGTTCTGTCCTCCCCGGCAATATTCTTAAGGTGGGGTCCTTCCTGAACCACAGGCTGGACGTGGAATTCATTTTGGAAATAGGGAAGGAAATCGCAGATATCTTTAAGAATGACGGCATTACAAAGATACTGACAATTGAAACCTCCGGTATTGCGATAGCCGTTTGTGCCGCAGTTGCGATGCATGTTCCGGTTGTCTTTGCGAAAAAGAACAAAACCGGCAATCTTGGTGCGGACGTTTACAAAACAACGGTTCATTCCTATACCCACGGCAGGGATTACGATATTGTCGTGGATCGGGAGTACCTTGAAGAAAACGACAGGATTTTGATTGTTGACGATTTTTTGGCCAATGGTAATGCTCTTTTGGGGCTTATTGATATCGTAAAACAATCAGGTGCCGAGTTTGTGGGAACCTGCTGTGCCATTGAAAAGGGTTTTCAGCACGGCGGGGATAATTTACGTGAAATGGGGATACGTGTTGAATCCCTTGTTATTGTTGATGAGATGGATGAAAACAGGATAGTTTTTCGTCAAAACAAAAGGTGTATGTAATAAATTTTACATAAAAATTCAGGAGGAGATTAAAAAATGAAAAAAATTCTCGCATTTATTCTCACGGTAGCAATGGTTTTCTCCATGGGAATGATACTCACTTCCTGCGGAGAGGACAAAGAAACACTCGGTATGAGTGAATCACCCCTTCCGGCACCCGAATTAAAGCCTGATTACGAGGTAGGAGACGATTTCAAAATCGGATTTATCTGCCTGCATGATGAAAAGTCAACCTATGACCTTAACTTCATCAATGCCGCAAAGACCGTTCAGAAGGCTCTCGGCCTTTCCGACCAGCAGGTTATCTTCAAGACCAACATCCCCGAAGGTAACGAATGTTATGATGCGGCTGCGGACCTCGTTTCACAGGGCTGCGACATTGTCTTTGGCGATTCCTTCGGTTTCGAGGATTACCTGATTAAGGCCGCTAAAGAATTCCCGAAGGTTCAGTTCTGCCACGCGACCGGAACAAAGGCTCACACCGAAAAACTTCCGAACTACCATAACGCCTTCGCTTCAATCTATCAGGGACGTTATCTTGCAGGCGTTGCCGCAGGACTTAAGCTCAACGAAATGATTGAAAACGGCGAAATTAAGGCTGAAGAAGCCAAAATGGGCTATATTGGCGCCTTTACATATGCCGAGGTTATTTCCGGTTACACCTCTTTCTATCTCGGTGCTAAGTCGGTTTGCCCGACCGTTACAATGGACGTTCAGTTCACAGGCTCATGGTACGATGTTACCGAGGAAAAGAACGCTGCCGAAGCTTTGATTTCCAGAGGCTGCAAGCTCATAAGCCAGCATGCCGACTCCATGGGAGCTCCCTCTGCTTGCGAAAATGCAGGGGTACCCAACGTTTCTTACAACGGAAGCACATATGATTCCTGCCCTGAAACATTCATCGTTTCATCCGCAATCAACTGGGTTCCCTACTTCAACTACATCATCAAGTGTGTAGTTAAGGGAGAGGCTATAAAGACTGACTGGTGCGGCGGCATTGAAGAGGGTTCTGTAATTCTTACCGGAGTTAACCTTGACGTTGCTGCAAAGGGCACTGTTGAAAAGATTAAGGAAGTAATTGAAAAGTTTAAGAGCGGAACACTTCATGTGTTCGATACCGATAACTTCACCGTTGACGGCAAGAAGCTTGAAAACTATAAGGCCGACGTTGACTCGGATGCCGCCTTCGCTCCGGACACCGAGGTTGTTTCCGACGGTTACTTCCATGAATCAGAATTCCGTTCAGCTCCCTATTTTGATTTAAGGATTGACGGTATTAATCTCCTCAACGAGAAATTCTGATAATCACCTGAAACCTGTTTGGGCGGGGCACTTAACTGCCCCGCCTGAAATTGTTTTTTAATTATTGAAAAAATATTGTCTTGCGGCGGTATTTTTTGAATGATTAGAGCAAAAAAATTAAAACCGGTTTAAAATTCTAACGTTTTGTGCATTTTTAACCGATTTAGGGGGACAAAAATTTGGCGGCAATTCCAGCTATTGAACTGAAAAACATAACCAAAACCTTCGGCAGCGTGGTAGCCAACAAGGACGTATGCCTTACGGTCAACCGCGGAGAGATTCTGTCCATTCTGGGTGAAAACGGAAGCGGCAAAACCACCCTTATGAATATGATTGCGGGGATCTATTTTCCGGATGAGGGGCAGATTTTTATTGACGGCGAAGAGGTGGTCATCCGCTCGCCCAAGGATGCGTACGATTTCAAAATCGGAATGATTCATCAGCATTTTAAGCTGATTGACGTTTTTACAGCCACCGAAAACATTATTTTGGGGCTGAAAGCTAAAGGCAAGTATGATATAAAGGAAGCGGCTGAAAAGGTTCGCAAAATCAGCGACAGATACGGTTTTGAAATTGACCCGTTAAAGAAAATTTACGAAATGTCGGTTTCGGAAAAGCAGACGGTGGAAATCATAAAGGTTCTCTACCGCGGCGCGGATATTCTGATTTTGGACGAGCCTACGGCGGTGCTTACTCCGCAGGAAACCCGAAAGCTTTTTGCCATTCTGCGCCGAATGAGGGACGACGGCAAGGCGATTATTATAATCACCCATAAGCTGCACGAGGTACTCTCATTGTCCGACCGTGTTGCGGTGCTTCGAAAGGGTGAGTATATCGGCACCGTTAAAACCGCTGAAACGAATGAAGCACAACTTACCGAAATGATGGTCGGAAAGAAAATAACCCTTAATATAGAGCGAAGCGAGCCGGAAAACACCGAGGACAGGCTTATTGTGAAGAACCTTGACTGCGTAAATCGCGAGGGAGTAAAGGTGCTTAACAATATTTCCTTTACGGCGCGCGCGGGGGAGATACTTGGTATTGCGGGTATTGCAGGCTCGGGACAGAGGGAATTGCTTGAGGCTATTGCAGGTCTTCAGCACGTAGATTACGGTGAAATATTGTATATGGATCCCAAAACCAGAAAATGCGAAGACCTTCGAGACAAGACCCCCCTGCAGATACGTGAACTCGGCGTACGTCTTTCCTTTGTGCCGGAGGACAGGCTTGGAATGGGTCTTGTAGGAAACATGGATATTATCGACAATATGCTGCTTAGAAGCTACCGCAAGGGCA
>JBMNVM010000120.1:0-5205 GCA_050946805.1 Acutalibacteraceae bacterium
AAAACTTTATCGCGTTTTGGGTACGGGCAAGTTCGGCAAAAAAACGGAGGTATCCGAACTGTGGGGGGATAAGCCTTTTACTTACCTGTTTTTAGTATTTGCCGCATCCGAAGCGACCGGCAGCTTTACTATTGAGGAACTAAGTGTCACGATGGAGGCAAAACCCGAGCAGTTTGATGCCTTCCCGAGAACCGAAAAATATAATCTTTTTGATCTTTCTTCATGTAGTGTAGGTGATTTTCAGTCTTACCCTTCGGGAATGGCGGATTACAGAAACAGCTACACAGGGCCGAAAGAAATTGTTGAGGACGAAAATGGAAACAAGGGCTTGAAAATTGACCTTACAAAGGACAACTGGACTGCCAATACTCCGACGAATAACCTAAAGGAGCGCGGTTACACCCCTTGGTACGGAGTACAGGTGGCAATTCCGACCGAGTATGTACCTTATATAACATCTATTAACTTAAAAATGGAAAAGCAGACCGATGCTGTTATTTGCTTTAATTTCGGCGTTCACGATGGCAAAAATTTCACCAAACCGGGTGATTTTAACGCTATTTATTCTTCTGCCGCAACAGGCATCCAAGAGACTGCGTACAATATAGTCGACCTGTACAAAATAGCAAATTCGTATTATTTCGGTTGGTGGGGCAAAGGCAACGATTATTCACGGTGGGACAAGGATTTCACACATATTTATGTGGTTTTGGGCGCTTCCCAGAATACCGGTTATATAGTCATAAAAGAGTTAAGCGTAACCCTTGATCTCGGTTCGCAGACCGATATTCACAAGGATTTTACCACAAATATAAATGCATTTGACCTGAAAAATGCGCCGGACGGGGAGCTTGACTGCTACCCCGCGGGGGTCTCGCTTTATAACGATACTTATACCGGCACACGCGAAGTGGTTACCGGTGCCTCAGGCGAAAAGGGACTGCGGCTTGATATGACCCGCTTTACCGGAAACGGATCACCTGTATTCGCAAACGGTAATTACGGCGAAATGTTCGGCATACAGGCGAATATTCCAGCCCCTTATATTCCTTATGTAAAATCGATAAACTTAAAAATAAATAAACAGTCAAACGCACTTATGTGTTACAGCTTCGGTGTGACCGACGGTACATATAACAGCAAGGTAACCGAAACCAACTCAATTATAGACAGTAGCCAAACAGGTAAAATAGAAATTTCTCTTAATCCTAATGAGCTTTATAAAGCAAGCAGGAGTTACTATTACTATAACATCGGTGCGCCTGAGGGAAAATGGAATGGGGATTTTACAGGGCTTTATTTCAACTTCGGTGCCGCCAGCGGCGCGACCGGAACGATTACCATAGAAGAAATAAGTTACACACTTTGCGGCACGGCAGAACAGATTTCACAGGCAAGAAAACAGGTGGAAAGCACAAGGGCAACCATGATTGCCGATTTTGAATCGGACGGAACAGAAACCGTGTATGCCGCCGGCGGCCAAAAAGCACTGTATTATTCTGTACCTTCAACTAAATGGAATACATCAAAACAGATTAGTCTTTCGGTCGAAAACACGGCTACCCCCGAAGGTTTAAGCTTCTGGGTTTACAACGACGCCGATTCAATTTCAAAACAAAAAATGATTTTGTGTGCGGATGGCGAGTTTTTTGTAAAAAGATTTAATGTCCCCGCAAATTCTTATAAAAAGATTTATATTGATTTTAACAATATTGCCTTGAAAGTGGGAGATAACTGGAACTGGTCTGAGGGAGAGAAAACCTCTCTTACGCTAAAGCAGCGGACATATCTCCAGTATGTTTTCTTTACGGAACTGCAGCGCGATGCACGTCCGATTTACTATGACGATTTCTATTTTTCCTATGATGCTCCGTCCGTGACTTTGCCTGCTCGTTCGGTGGTATTTACAGGGGATTTGCACATAAACGGAGCTGTTACTTTTGACAGCGGCACGGCATTTTCTGAAAATTATGTTGCCGTTACGCCGGAAAAGGGATATTACATCAAGAACATATATGCAGTGGGTTCTGACGGCCTTGAAGTACAACTGACACGCCAAGGAAAACCGGACGGACAAAATGTGTCAGGTTACTATTCCTTCATTATGCCGGATAAGAATGTGGAAATTAGGGCTGAAAGCGCCGTTAAAGATACTTTAATGCAAGTATCTGCCGATTATTCCAATGGCAATATGTTCCATTTGTCTTACACCATGGAAATGGCCGACGTGGAGCAGGGGACTACATTTAAACCGACAGATAAATCGGTACAGAAGCTTGCAAATTACGGAGTAATAGCGGTTACGCAAAAAGCGCTCGAAAAATACGGATTTACAAAAGATGATATAACCTTAAGTCAAGTAAAAGAGTGGCAAAGCAGCAAACATCATCTTGCAGATTATGTCTATCTGCTTGACCTTGCGGACGGAAAGGCAGTATTATCCGAGCAGACACAAGACAGCATCAGTTTTAAAATATGCTATAATGACATTTCAATTAACGCACGCAGGAGTAATCTGGTTTTGGTTACATTTGCCGAGTTTGAAGACGGCACGGCCTTTTACGAAAGGAAAATTACCAAACCGGATCAGCAGGTTTATCCGCTTTTGCCGGATAAATTCGATCCCGACAGCCGCGGGATAAATTACGCTTCGGCGCTTCAGAGTCTTTCTACCGTTGCAAGCACAAACAAGGTTTTTGATCTTGCTACATGGCTGGATATTCGGGCACAGGGCTTTGAACATATCCGTCTGCCCATCAATGTAAACAAAAGTCTTGACAGCAACGGTAATATTGTTGAGAAGGATTTTGTAAAGATTGACCTGGCACTCTATAACGCCATGAAAGCCGGCCTTCCGGTTGTGCTGGATCTTCACGGGTTTGCCAACATCAGCAGTGATTATGATGGCACAAAGGATGCCTTTTGGTCAGTTTGGCAACAGCTTGGCGAACGATATGCAAATCTTCCGCTTTCCATTTGCTTTGAAATTATAAATGAACCGTCCGTAAGCGTAACCGGAACGGCGGATCCTATGAGAAATCCGGACCTGATGGAATTGCAGGAAGTTACGATAGACTTGGTGCGCGCAATCGAAGGGAACAGTGAGCGGGTTTTCGTTATCGGAACCGAAACCAACGGGCACTGGAATTTAGGAGCATTCACAGCCTCACTGCTTCAAAAGGGAAATCTTATTATCGATGTACACAATTATTCGCCGATGTCTTTTTCACATTCAGGAGCCGACTGGATTAAAAACGAAGACGGCACAAAAAAATACCCGAACGGTGCTACCGAGTTTAATGTGAACGCCATTGCAAATTCCCTTGCAGAGGCTGCCGCATTTGAAAAAAAGACCGGTATTCCTGTTTGGGTTGGCGAATTCGGTGCATACCGCCCAAATTACGAAAGAAAGATCGAATATTTCAAAGTTTTCGCAGAGGAAATGTTTAAAAATCATCTCGGCTGGGCTTTATGGGAGTACGGCGCCGGTTGGACACCGTTTACTAACGGAACTTGGGATACTAATTTTCTGAAAGCTCTCGGAGTACAGTAAAAAAACCTTCGCCTTAACGCATCATAGTGCTCCATACTGTTATCAAAAATTCTTAAACTATAAAAATCACCCGTATTTTAATTTACGGGTGATTTTTTATGTCCGGACATCAAAGAGAAAATGCGATTGAAATCTGACTGATTATGATGTAAAAAATAACACAAGGGATGATTTTTCGTCATGATTTTTAAAATCACCTACCAAATTAATAAGTTTTTTGCATAAAAGTGGAAAAAGGTCTTGCAATTTTCGGCGATACAATATATACTTATTCAAAAATATTGTAAGGAGATCGATTAATGACAGTTGAAAAACAAACAAATCGTTGGGCGCCTGTAATAGCAGGTATTTTCATTCAGCTTTGCTTGGGTACTGCCTATATCTGGGGAGTATTCCAAAATGGTGTTGCCACTTATTTATTTAGCGGCAACAATGCAAAATCGGGACTTGCATTTTCGATACTGCTGAGCATGCTTACTTTCGGCAGCACGCTTGGCGGGTACTTACAGAATAAGTACAGCACACGCCCTGTAGTAATAGCGGGCGGTTTAATTCTTGCCTTAGGATTTTTCCTTGCTTCCTTTACGCCTCCCTCTCTTGGTTGGTCGATATGGGTTACATATGGTGTTATAGGCGGATTCGGAATGGGTATGACCTATTCGACTACTATTGCCTGTTGCCAAAAGTGGTTTCCTGATAAACGCGGCTTTATTACGGGTATAATCGTTTCCGCATTGGGATTTGGCGGAGTGGTTTTCACACCGATTGCCGAAATGATTATTAAGGCTTCCGGTAACGGTGTTCCGGGGATAGGAGAGCTGGTTACTTTCAGGTGGTTATCGCTTATTTTCCTTATAGTCTGCACCGTCGGCGGAGTTTTTGTTAACAATCCGCCAAAGGATTATAAACCCAAAGGCTGGACACCACCCGAACCCAAAGCCGGAACAAGCCGGCATGATTTAACATCTGCGCAAGCGCTTAAAACACCTCAGTTTTATGCTGTAACCGCCGTACTTATGTTGGCCTGCCTTGCGGGGCTTATGATGATAGCCTTCGGCAAGACAATCGCAAGCTATCAGCCCGAACTTAAAGAAATAGCCGTTGCGGGTGTTATGGCAGTAACAATATTTAATTCCTTCGGAAGATTATTCTGGGGATGGGTGTCTGACAAATTGGGCAGAAGAAATACAATACTCATATTGCTTTTAACCACAACCGTATCTGTTTTGCTTGTTAAATTTGTCGTTACAAGCATACTTTTCTTTGTACTGGTTGCGCTTATAGGATTTTTATATGGCGGATATCTCGGCACCTTTCCTGCACTTACGGCCGATTATTTCGGTGCAACCCATGTCGGTATGATTTATGGTATGGTTTTGTTCGGTTTCGGTATCGGTGCGGTTGCGTCTTCGTATGTAGGCGGTTATTTTATAGATTTAGCAAAAAGTGCCAATCCCAGTGTCTTAGATATAAACATTCTCTTCAAGGCCTTTATTGTTGCTTCTGTTTGTTCCTTTATCGGAGCTGTTATTTTGTTCTTTTTAAAACCTCCAAAGGTTAAAAAATAGATGTAATTTTTGGCGTAATAGAAAGCGGGAAACAAAATTCCCGCTTTTATTTTTTGGTGTCTTTAGACGTGGAAATAAACCCTC
>JBMNVM010000121.1:0-5182 GCA_050946805.1 Acutalibacteraceae bacterium
TAAGAATATTCACTTAGGACCCACATTGCCGGGATTTTTATCGCCGAATGTAGCTAAGGTACTGGTTGAGAAATTTGGTATTGCAACTATCGACACTGTCGAAGATGATTTAAAGCTCCTTGCGTAGTAACAGTACTTCCGCCGATATAAGGGTCTATATCGGCGGTGTTTTCTAAGGCTCAATCAGATTTAAGTTGTCTGTTGTCTTATACTTCTTGTTTCAAGGTCTCATGTTATAAAAACCGCACGGAAGTAAAAGAGGTGTAGCCATGAATATACACAATTCAAAAAATAATATGCAGAATATCAAAGTTGAATTGGCAAGCAAAAAAACACTTGTGTATACATTTTTGTGTATTTTAATCATTGTATGTTTAAGCGGTTTTTATTTACGTTTAACCTGGAACAAATATCAAAAAGCCGTCTCATCCGAGGCACTTATATTGGCTCAATCACTCGAATCGCTTTTGCATCCGAATTATATCGAAGCATTATCGGGCAACAGCAGTGATTTGGAAAAACCGGAATATATTATGATAAAAAATAGTATGCAGAAATTAGTTAAAGCGACAAAGCCGATTCATTTTGTCTACATAATGGCTGAACGAAACGGCAAAATTGTAATTCTGCTGGATTCCGAATCCCCTGACTCTGAGAATTACTCGCCTCCCGGTCAGGTTTACGATGAAGCCGATTTTTCATACCTGTCCTCTTTAATGAAGGGCGA
Source organism: Acutalibacteraceae bacterium (assembly GCA_050946805.1). Taxonomy (GTDB): domain Bacteria; phylum Bacillota; class Clostridia; order Oscillospirales; family Acutalibacteraceae; genus UBA737. The sequence continues at coordinate 728 of JBMNVM010000121.1, forward strand.
AGCGGTTATAACAAAACCGATTGCCGATCGCTGGGGAACTTGGGTCAGTGCACTGGTACCAATTAATAACCCGAACAATGACAATATGATTGCCGTTTTAGGGATTGATTACTCAGCTTTTGAGTGGTATGCTCGCCTTTGGAAGCTGATGCTTCCGGACATAATCATTGTGCTTTGTGCTTTCATGCTCTTTTTAATTCTGCTGCGTTATAGAGCACAGCACACTGTTTTGAAAAACATGAGCAAACAACTGTCATTTGATGAAGCCCTCTACCGCAGTGTATTTAACGAGGCTCCAATCGGTATTGCAATTGTAAATGGCAAAAACTTTATCTCCCAGTCCGAATTCGGGAATATGAACATCAATCCGATGTTTGAAAAAATACTCGGCAGGAAAAGCTTTGAACTTGAAACCGTGCAGTGGCCGGATATTACGCATCCCGATGATTTAGAAGCGGATCTTGAAAAATTTGAGCAATTCAAAAAGGGTGAAATCCCCGGATATTCAATGGAAAAACGCTTCATTCGGCCTGACGGATCGATTGTTTGGACAAATATGATAATTTCTGCCTTTTTAGGCGGTGGGGACAACCATTCCATGCACCTTTGCCTGCTTGAAGACATAACCGCCCGTAAAGAAACCGAGGAATCATACAAAGAAAGCGAACGCAGCAAATCTGTTTTGCTTTCCCACCTGCCGGGTCTTGCCTACCGCTGCAAGTATGACCGGGACTGGACCATGCAGTTTGTTTCCGAAGGGTGTCTTGAATTAACGGGTTATCCGCCCGAAAGCCTTTTATATAACAGGGATCTTTCATACAATGAACTAATCTCGCCGGAATACCATGAGCTTTTGTGGCGCGAGTGGGAGTACACGCTGCAAAGGAGAATCCCCTTTAAATACGAGTACGAGATTATAACAGCCACCGGTGAGCGCAAATGGGTTTTGGAGCTTGGTCAGGGCATTTTCAATGACAAGGGCGAAGTTGAAGCGCTTGAAGGCATTATCCTTGACATCTCAAACCGCAAGGAAATGGAGAATGTGCTGAAATTCAACAGCGAGCACGATACCTGGACCGGTCTTTACAACCGTAAATATCTGCACCAGGTTCTCGAACAGGATTTTAAGGGCGATATCTTGGAAAAAAGTGCCTTAGTAGGCATAAACTTAAGCCCCATCCACCTGCTTAGCCTTAAATACGGTTTTCAATACAGTCAGGAAATTATTAAAAAAATTGCCGAAGCACTTAAATTATACTGCAACGACACCCACATGCTGTTTAATACATATGAATACCGTTTTGCTTTTTACGTCAAGGGCTATAAGAATAAATTGCAGCTTATATCCTTTTGTAAATCTATTGCGAGTATGCTCAGCTCCATCCTCTCGGCAGAGAGAATATCGGGCGGTATAGGGGTTATTGAAATCGATGATAAAAATACCGATATAGAGTTGTTGCTTAAAAATCTGCTGATAGCCTCCGAAAAAGCAATCAACAACTATGAAACAAGCTTTGAAATATGCTTTTTTGGCGAGGAAATGGCCGAGCAGATTATCCGCGAAGATATGATAAGCCGCGAGCTTTCTCAAATCATCGCCAACGAGAAATCCGACCGTCTGTTTTTACAGTATCAGCCGATACTTGATCTCGACACCAACACAATCTGCGGCTTTGAAGCTTTGGCAAGGCTTAACAGCGAACATTTCGGCTCTATCTCCCCTATCGAATTTATACCGATTGCCGAGAAAAACAGGCTGATAATTGCTTTGGGCGATGTTATTTTATACAAGGCTCTTTGCTTTTTAAAAAAGCTAAGCGAAAACGGATTCGATAATATCAATGTTTCGGTTAATGTGTCTGCTATTCAGCTTTGGAAAAACGATTTCGCCGAAAAGGTAATCGATATGGTGAAATCAATGCAAGTAAATCCCACAAATGTCGGGATTGAAATTACCGAATCGATATTTGCTTCAAATTATCAGGAAATAAATAAGACCCTCGGCAAGCTGAAGGATTTTGGAATTAAAATAGCGATTGATGACTTTGGCACCGGCTACTCTTCACTGGCAAGGGAGCGGGAGCTTAATGTAAACTGTCTTAAAATCGATAAGTCATTTATCGGGAAGCTTTTGACCATCGACCCCGACTATGCAATTACAAGGGATATTATTTCTATGGCTCACAAGCTCGGGCACAGCGTTATTGCCGAAGGTATAGAGTTTGATACGCAAAAGCAATATCTCGAAATGTTCGGCTGCGATAAGATCCAAGGTTTTCTGATAGGAAAACCAATGGATGAAGAGCTGGCGCTTGAATTGCTTAAAAAGCATAACAATTTGGATGCTTGCGGTTCCGGCGCAGATACAGCCGACGGTAAACAAACAAATACAAAAATGGATTTGGGGACTCAAAAAGATCAGTTGCAGTTGATTTTGGACTCAACCGCCGAAGCCATATATGGCGTTGATCTTAACGGAAACTGCACCTTCTGCAATTTAAGCTGCATAAGGCTGCTGGGTTACGAAAAACCGGAAGACCTGCTTGGCAAAAATATGCATATTCAGATACATCACAGCAGACAGGACGGCACCCCCATACCTCCCGGTCAATGCAAGATATCCGAAGCCATGAGACTTGCCAAGGGCGTAGAGGCTAAAGACGATGTATTCTGGAAGGCAGACGGAACTGCCTTTAATGTCGAATATCGCGCCTTCCCTCAAATTAAAAATGGTAAAGTAATCGGCGCTGTAGTAACCTTTTCCGATATTACCGAGCAAAAGCGCAAGGAAGAGGAAATCAGGTATTTAAGCTGCCACGATACTCTTACCGGCCTTTACAATCGAAGGTGTTTTGAGGAGAACCGTGAAAAGATCGACACCCCGGAAAATCTGCCGTTGTCAATCATTTTTGCCGATATTAACGGCCTTAAAATGACCAACGACATATTCGGGCATGCCGCCGGCGATGAACTAATCAAGAAATCCGCCCAGATACTTATCAATTCTTGCAGGAAAAATGATATTATCGCCCGTACCGGCGGAGATGAATTTGTAATTCTGCTTCCAAAAACCGATGCGGAAAACGCCAAAAAAATCCTGAAGCAGATTAAAAACGGCTTTTCGGATGCCCGTGTCGAGGCTATTAAGTGCAGCATTGCACTCGGATGCGATACAAAAACCAGCATCGAACAGCTGCTTGAGGAAATAATGGCAAATGCGGAAAACGCCATGTATAAGGACAAGACCATCAACCGCAAAACAGTCAATAAAAATATTATTGATACAATTGTTGACACGCTGCATACAAGAAGCCCGAAAGAAAAGCAACATTCCATTACGGTTAGTGATCTGTGCGGAAAAGTCGGAAAAGCCTTAGGTCTTCCGCCTACCGAAATCAGTAAATTAAAACGGGCGGGTTATCTGCACGATATCGGTAAAATTATTCTTGATAAGGATACCCTGATAAAATCAAAAGAAAACCTGAACGAAGAAGAGTATGAAAAAATGCAGCAGCATTCGGTGGTCGGGTACCGCATTTTGAACCTTTTTGACGATACACTGGATTTAGCGGAATATGTTTACGGACATCACGAAAATTGGGACGGTTCCGGTTATCCGCGGGGTCTTAAAGGCGACCAGATTCCCCTTATTTCCCGAATCATTTCGGTGGTGGAAGTATATGAGCGCGAGCTTGTAAAGCGGGCGCTTCCCATTGAGGTCAGAAAACGCCAAGCAACCGAGAAAATCAAAGAAGGTATGAATACCCGCTTTGATCCGAAAATTGCTCAAATAATGATCGATATGATGGAAAAAAATGAATAATTTTCGGGAAAAACAGGGTATTTTTAAAGCCGGTATACGAAGTTGCTCATCAACTCTAAAGCGTTGCCCCATCACTTTTTGTTTGTCTTTATACTTTAAAAGTTAAACTACTTTTGTCTGTAATATGTATCAATAACAAGCCTTTTAAAAACTCCCCTGCCGTAGTTTTTACTACAGCGGGGGATTGTTTTACGGTTATACATTATCACAAGCATTAATATATTCTGCTTGTAATACTTTCTGTTTTAAAAAATCACCCAAAATCAGTTAGTTAGCAGATAAATAAAATTTTCTATCATTTAGCGGCCTGTAAAGCAAACCCCTTAATGACGTCTCATATAGATATTTTTTATTCACTGTTTTTTTAAAATAGTAGACATTATTGGTCTTTTTTAGTATAATATATTAAATTATTAATAATTTACGGGGGGTACAAAATGAAAAGAATTGTGTGTGTTATTTTGATGATATGTTTTTGTCTTAGTGCATGCAAAAGCACAAATACTTCAAGTGAATCAACATCAAATGAAGATATTTTGGTTAACGTGTCTGAAACAATTTCCTCCTACCAAAGTTCCTCTTCTAAGCTTGTTTCATCAGACAATGCAGAATGGATAGGCTACAATAAAATG
>JBMNVM010000122.1:0-5172 GCA_050946805.1 Acutalibacteraceae bacterium
TAGGTGTTAGCATAGTTACCTACAGAATAATCATAGGTATATTCTTCTACACCGTCGTAAACCAACTTAACGTTAACGGTCTTTTCAAGATCGTATAATGCTAACTTATTAAAGACATAGGTATAAACAATATTTGTACCAACAACATTAACTTCTAAATCTGCAAAGTTAACAGTTTCAGTAATTAGTAAGCCATAGCTATTAGTATAAGTTGTAACAACATTAAGCTTGCTTGGATCATGGTCGTTAGCTCTAAACTGGTACTTAACGCTGTTGGAAGCACCAATTATAAGGGTGGGATTAGCAACTGCCAATGTAGTCTCAACAAGTGCTGAGCCGCTCCTGGTATCATTGAAGGAGGCAGGTAAATCTGTTTCATCACTTGCATACTGCTGATAAGCTTCAAATCCAACATTCGGTAACGCAGCAGTAGCTATGTCGGAACTCGGATTCTGTGCAGCAAAGAAATTCTGGACAACAGCGCCGTAATTAACCATGTCAACAAGTGCAGTTAAAAGCTTAATGTCTGAAGAATATTTCTGTGCATAAGCCAAAGCCTGCTTCTGAACGCTTGTTGTATTGCTTATCATTCCAACAACTCTGCCCTCGGCATCTTTTACATAAAGATTAATGGTGTAATCCAGTGCCATTTCATATAAAGCGATCTCTCTGAACTGGAAGTAGTCAACAGTTCCGGCGCCATTCCGATAATCATATTCATCAGATTCAAGCTTAAGTGTCTTGGTTCCGAGTACATAACCTTCAGCGTAAGACTGATAAGCTATTTCAACATAATAATCAGTATAACCCTTAGATACTATACCGCCGGTGGCAGCACGGTTGATACCGATATTAGAACCAACAGCTTCAGAGAAACCAAGATCATTAGAGATCAGGTTGCCGGTAATAACGACCGGATCAGTCTCTATAGAAGCTTCGCCGCATGCACAATCCTTATACCAAATATGGGTTTCAGGATCCATATATGCAACGCCATCGTACACATGTTCATGAGTATCTTCTTCTACAGCGCCGCAAACGCAGGTGCCGTCTTCAAAGATATGCTCTTCAACTACTTCATAATCGCAGCCAGTGCAGGTTACGGTATGAGTACCATCACCATTATCGGTATAAACATAATCATGACCGCCGGCGGGAACTTCAACGGTTGTTCTGCTGATTTCATATCTGCAGACTGAGCAGTAAACAACAGAATCATAAGAACCGGCTTCAGTGTGTGTAGCTGGAATTTCGTTCTCAACTACAGCCTGAGCAGGAGTATGAGGTGCTTCATTGAATCTTTCGTCGCAATCTTCAACTAAGCAAGGATTATAGTGTACGTTTTCGTCATAAAGCCACACGTTTGTATCTGCACCGTGAGATGCCTCGAGCTGTACCTCGGCAGTATCGGTAATATCGATTGCGAGGAATTCCTCCGATACATCAGCACATTCATAATTAACAACAGAAATTGTGAAGCTTTCCGCAATTCCTGAAGCGGTAAATGTGAGTGTAATCGGTACTAAGGAAACGCTGATGTCGCCAATATCGAACAAGACAAGTCGTTTGTCCGAAGCAACAGTAGCTTCACCCAAAGAACCGATAGAGGCCGAAGAAAGTGTTACGCCTTCGGGAAGTTCGCCAAGTCGGAACATAAGTGCGAGGAAAGTTGTCTCTTGGTTCAATGTGAGAGTTGCTTCCACATCGAACTCTGTAGTGTCAGAACTAACTACTGCATTTTCAAGTGTTAATTCGCCCGCATACGTTACATCGGCGCTGGCGGTAAGTGCTCCAAGAACCGTTGTGAGCATAAGCACAGCGCTTAGTATTGATGCGAGTGTTTTCTTAAAAGAAAATCGCATAAACAAAACTCCTAACCGGCATAAGCCAAAAATTTTTAACTACAAAAAGAACCGAATTTGCATAACGATTCCATATGCTATGAACATTATAACAGGTATTTTTTTATTTTTCAAGTGCAATTCGCACACTTTTAAATACTTCCATATAAAAAAATTTGTGCGTTTTTTGTGAATTTTGACAACTTTGGTTCAAATACTATAATTTTAAGGAATTATTTTCAGACAATTTGCTGTTTTAGTCCATTATATAACAATGTATCTATAATAATGTATACAAGCCCTATGCCCTGTTTTATTCCTCTTTTAAATCAAACGCCGCAATTCTTTTGTCCCGTTCGACAGCGGAAAGCCTTCCGGAAAATATTTCACGAAGCTTTTCGGCAAAAGCGGCAAAATTTTCTTCCTTAATATAATAGTCTACCTTGACCTTGTCGGTAAAATCGGAGCTTTCAATATTTGCGCCCGAAGTTTCAAGCAAATCCATGAATTTGCGGTGATCCTGATATTCGCAGACCGTATGAAGCACTATGCAGGGCACCATCTTACAAATTTTGGCCGCCGCCACGGCATCCCTTGCGGCTTTGGAATAGGCTCTTGAAAGCCCACCGGTGCCAAGCAGTATTCCGCCGAAATAGCGTGTAACCACCACCGCGGTATCAGTAAGCGCGGCGCCGTTTATCACATCAAGAATCGGTTTTCCGGCAGTGCCGTGAGGCTCCCCGTCATCCGAAAAGCGGGAGATTTTGCCCTTCTCGGTAGCGTAAGCAAAGCAGTTGTGTGAAGCGTCCCAGTATTTTGAGCGCAGCTGCTCGATAAACTTAAGCGCCTCTGTTTCGGTTTCGCAGTGCTTTATTGTTGCTATGAACTTGGAACGTTTTTCGGTAAATTCAATTTGTGAAACACCCTGAACCGTCAGATAATTATTCATAACATCCTCCAAAGTGTCGCAATCGGAAAGACCGTCCTAACCCTTAAATTAAGTGTAAAAAAGCGGCTGCCGAAAAGCAGCCGCCAAAGTATCACGAACAAATTCAATGGTTTATTAATCCATGTTAAAACGCTTCTTGAATCTGTCTACGCGTCCGCCGGTATCTACCAACTTCTGCTTACCTGTGAAAAACGGATGACATTTTGAGCAAATATCAAGACGGATGTCTTTCTTTGTCGAGCTGGTCTCGAATTCAGCACCGCAGGCACATCTCATGATAGCCTTGCCATACTGCGGATGAATGCCTTCTTTCACTATTGTCACCCCTTTCGAAAAGATTAACATAAGAATGATACCATATGCGAACCTAAAATGCAAGCATTTTTTTCTTTTTGTAACCCTTTGCATTTATTACCATTTTTTATTTTTTTCGCTCGGGTTCTGACAATCGTGCTTAACAATCTTCTCGTTATACCCTTGGGCTATTGCGGGATACTGATTGTCGGTGTCGGCGGTTGTCTGAATCTCATAGGTTCCGTAAAAATTGACCATGTCGTATGCTGTTTCGGGCAAACCGGAATTTGATTCAACATAAAACATACTGTCGGTTTTGCATTTGCGGTTCTTTTTTGACATTTTTTCACCCCTTTTATATTCTTTGCCCGGGGCGCAAATATAAAACAGGGAATATTTTTTTAATATTTTATTATTTTTTGGTCTATTTCCTCAACCGCGATTTTTATAAACTCATCTTTGGGCATAGAGCCTAAATCGCCGTCCTCGCCCCTGCGGCGAACCGAAACGGCGCCGTTTTGAACCTCATTGTCGCCGATTATGAGCATATACGGCACCTTTTGAAGCCGGGCTTCGCGGATTTTGTAACCGATTTTCTCATTTCGGTCGTCAAGCTCGACCCGCATACCCTTCTGTTCAAGCTCGCGCTTGATTTCATAGGAGTAATCGAGATGCCTGTCGGCAATGGGCAAAATTTTAACCTGTACGGGAGCCAGCCACATCGGGAAGGCGCCGGCGTATTTTTCTATCAGCAAGGCCAATGTTCTTTCGTAACAACCGATAGAGGTGCGGTGGATAATGTAGGGATTTTTCTTTACACCGTCACGATCGACATACTCCATGCCGAACTTTTCGGCAAGCATCTGGTCGATCTGAATGGTGATTAGGGTATCTTCCTTGCCGTAGACGTTTCTTATTTGAATGTCAAGCTTGGGCCCGTAGAAGGCGGCCTCGCCGACACCTACTTTATAAGAGATATCAAGGTGGTCAAGGATTTTCTTCATAACCCCTTGGGCTTCGTCCCACTGCTCGGCGGTGCCTATATATTTATCGGTGTCATTAGGATCCCATTGTGAAAAGCGGTAGGAGACATCTTCATAAAGCCCCAGTGTCTTTAACATATATATCGCAAGCTCCAAACAGCCCTTAAACTCGCTTTCAAGCTGTTCGGGAGTGCATATCAAATGCCCCTCCGAAATGGTGAACTGCCTTACACGAATAAGTCCGTGCATTTCGCCCGAATCCTCGTTTCTGAACAGCGTGGAGGTTTCGTTGTAGCGAAGCGGCAAATCACGGTAGGAACGCGCGCGGTTAAGGTAGGCCTGATACTGGAAAGGACAGGTCATGGGGCGAAGGGCAAAGCATTCCTTGGTTTCATCATCTGCGTCACCAATGACAAACATACCATCCCTGTAATGATCCCAGTGCCCCGAAAGCTTGTAAAGTTCCCGCTTTGCCATATACGGGGTTTTGGTAAGCTGCCAGCCGCGGCGAGCCTCCTCGTCCTCCACAAAGCGCTGAAGGATTTGGATTACCTTCGCGCCCTTGGGCAGAAGGATAGGCAGTCCCTGACCTATAATGTCAACCGTTGTAAAGAGTTCGAGCTCTCTGCCAAGCTTGTTGTGGTCGCGTTTTTTGGCTTCCTCAAGCATGGTAAGGTGAGCCTCAAGCTCGCCGGCCTTCGGGAAGGCGGTACCGTATATGCGACAAAGCATTCTTTTGGAGGAGTCGCCCCTCCAATATGCACCGGTTGCCGAGGTCAGCTTAAAGGCCTTTACAGAGCCCGTGCTCATAAGATGTGCGCCGGCGCAAAGGTCGGTAAAATCGCCTTGTGAGTAAAAGCTTATATCATCGCCTTCAGGGATGCCCTCGACAAGCTCAAGCTTATACGGCTCTTGCTTTTCGGCATAAAATTTCTCAGCCTCGTCGCGGGTCAAGGTAAAGCGTTCAAGCTTTATATCCTCCTTGACGATTTTTTTCATCTCGGCCTCAATCTTCTCAAGATCCTCAAGGGTAAAATGCCGCTCCACATCAAAATCGTAATAAAAGCCGTCCTCGACCGCAGGGCCGATAGCAAGCTTGGCATTA
>JBMNVM010000123.1:0-5062 GCA_050946805.1 Acutalibacteraceae bacterium
TTGAAGAGTTAAAAACTCTTACAGTACTTGAACTTTCAGAACTTGTTAAAGCAGTAGAAGAAGAATTCGGCGTATCCGCAGCAGCCGCGGTAGCAGTAGCAGCTCCGGCAGCAGGCGGCGCAGCAGCAGCTGAAGAGAAGACCGAGTTTGACGTTGTTCTTAAGGAAGTCGGCGCTGAAAAGATTAAGGTTATTAAGGTTGTTCGCGAGGTTACCGGTCTCGGCCTTGCTGAGGCTAAGGCTCTGGTTGACGGCGCTCCCAAGACCCTTAAGGAAGCCGTTTCCAAGGACGATGCTGAAGCTATCAAGGCTAAATTCGCCGAGGTTGGCGCTACTGTTGAACTTCAGTAAAAAAGCGTTACTTTTACCGCAGACAGCAAAATGTTGTCTGCGGTTTTTTGTTTGGCTTTATACTGGCCCTTCGGGAGTATATTTTGCTTGTATTCGGGCAGATAATAGTGTATAATAAAAATGTTTAAATTGGGTTATTTGTAAGGATTTGGAGTGATTGGTTTGTTAGGTGAACTGCTTGCGGGCAATATGGGATTTATGGACGTTATTGTCTATATAGTTTCGTCCCTTGTGGTCATATTTTTAACGCTACCTGTTCATGAATATGCTCATGCTTTGATTGCAGTAAAGCTTGGAGACAATACACCAAGGTGGCAGGGCAGACTTTCCTTCGACCCGTTTGCCCATATTGACTGGCTCGGCGCGCTTTGTATTTTGGCTTTCGGTTTCGGCTGGGCAAAACCCGTGCAGATTAATATGAACAACTTCCGTAATCCTAAACGCGATATGGCGCTGACAGCGCTTGCAGGCCCCGTATCAAACCTTTTGATGGCATTGTTAAGCCTTGTTTGCAATAACGCCTGTATATTATTAACCGGTTCTGCTAATTCGCAGGTTATGATGTATATAGGCTTCTTCTTTTTCTATGTCGCTTCTATTAACGTTTCTCTTGCGGTATTTAACTTTATTCCAATCCCGCCGTTGGACGGTTCACGGCTCCTTTCGGCATTGCTGCCCAATAGGTATTATTACAAGCTCATGCAGTATGAGAGAATATTCTTCTTTGCTTTATTAGGACTTTTGTGGATTGGTGCGCTTGATATACCGTTAAGATTTCTTACGGGTCTGCTTATGAGAGGTATCAGCTTCTTGGCATCGCTGCCCTTTAGGCTGATTCCCTGATTTGTTGGAGTGCTTTAATTGATGGAAAACACGCTTTCATACAAGATAGAGGGCTTTGAAGGCCCGCTTGATTTGCTGCTGCAGCTGATTGCAAGAAATAAACTTAATATTTACGATATACCCTTGACCGAGCTTATAAACCAGTATCTTGAGCAGATAGAGCTTTTCAGGCAGCAGGAAATGGAGCTTGGCAGCGAATTTTTGGAAATGGCTTCGCGGTTGATTTATATAAAGACCGTAAGCCTGCTTCCAAAGCATGAAGAGGTTGAAAAGCTCAAAGAGGAGCTGACCGGCGAGCTTATCGAGTACATGGTGTGCCAGCAGATGGCAAAGCGCCTGTCCGAAATGCAAAGCGGATTTGATAAGTTTGTGCGCAAGCCGGCCGAGTATGATTTTGACAAGACCTACGACCTTGTTCACCCCGCAGGTGTGCTGTATTCGGCCTATTTAGCGGCTATCGGCAAGGGTAAAAGGCGGGAACCGCCGTCTGTCGCGCCCTTTACTAAAATTGTTGCAAAGAAGATAGTTTCAGTTTCGTCAAAGATTGTCTTTATAATAAGAAATTTGTGGAACAGCAAAAAGCAAAGCCTTTCTTCGCTTTACAGGTCGGCCGGCAGCCGTTCCGAGCTGGTGGCAACCTTTTTGGCGGTTTTGGAGCTTTGCAAGGCCAATCGAGTTAAGATTGAGGGCGACAGCGACAATGCGGAGATTATTCTTTTGAAGGAGAACAGGAACAAATGAGAAAAGAGGAGCTGCTTGCCGCTTTTGAAGCGGTGCTTTTTGCCGGCGGCGAGCCTATGAGCATCGACCGCTTTGCGCAGGTTTTCGAAATATCTCCCGATGAAGTGGTAAGCATATTGGAGGAGTTAAGCGACAGGTACAAAAAGGGAGTAGGCGGGCTTGAAATAGTCAGAATGGAAAACACCTACCAGATAGTAACGCGTGAAAAATATGCAGATTATATTAAAAAAGCCTTCGATATCAGAAGGCGCACCCCCCTGTCCTCCGCCGCGCTGGAGGTTTTGGCGGTTGTGGCCTACAACCAGCCGGTTACAAAGGCGTTTATTGAGCAGGTAAGAGGGGTTGACTGCTCCGGCGTTATTACAACACTTATAGAAAAAGGGCTTATAGAGGAAAGGGGACGGCTGGAGCTCCCGGGCAAGCCCTTGCTTTACGGCACTACCAAAAACTTTCTTCGCTGTTTCGGTATTTCCGATTTATCGCAGTTACCCGCTTTACCGAAAACGGAGGATTCACTGGCCGATGTCGGTGAACAGCTTACGGTGGAAGATAACCTGTTAATTGCAGCAGAGGAGACGGGAAGTTGACGGCGCTTTTTATTATCGGAGCAGTCCTTTTGCTAATCCTTTTAATCCTGTTTTTGCCTGTAACGGTAGAAATTAAGTTTTTTGACGATTTTTATCTGAAGATCAGATTCAGCGGAATTACTGTCTTCAGGCTGAAGCCTTATATTAAGGAAGAAATCAGGGAAAAATCGGATGAGATAAAGGAGAAATCCGAAAGGTTTACGGACAAAGCCATACACGAAACAAAGGGAGCCTTTTCCGCGTTGTGTGAAGAAAAGGGCTTTTTGGGCGCTTTAAAAGAAGTATTCGCCTTTGCAGGGCGTGTGCTTTCACATATAAAAGGACTTTTGCGGCATATTAATATCTATAAAGTGCGGCTTAATATCACGGTCGGAACGAATGATGCGGCGCAAACCGCCACCTATTACGGCATAGTCTGCCAGACCGTTTACCCCGTAACCGCGTATTTGGCAAGTTTCGCAAAGGTCGGATACAAGGAAATAAATATAAACAGCGACTTCAAAAACGGCAAATGCGATTTCGCCTTTGCGGCAACGCTTAAAATGCAGATTTTTTATCTTTTAATGGCGGCCTATAAAATATATTCGGAATATAAAATCTTTGTAACGGAGAAGAAAGAAAATGAGCGAGAATAACATTAAAGCAATAATGGATGTAACTATGGAAAAACTCCGCGCCATGGTGGATGCGGATGTTGTTACCGGCACACCCATAACCGTTGGCGACATTACTCTGGTGCCGATATCGCGTGTTTCTTTCGGACTGGCTACCGGTGGAAGCGATTTCCCCTCAAAAACCGATAAACAGCTTTTCGGCGGTGGCGGCGGAGCCGGCGTTACGGTGGTTCCGATTGCCTTCATTGTAATTTCGGGCGACAATGTTAAAATGTTGCCTGTCTACAATGAACTGACTTCGGTTGAAAAGGCGGTTTCAATGGTTCCGGAGCTGGTTGAAAAGGCAAAGGAGCTTTTTTCCAAAAAAGAAAAAAACGAGAAAAAGTAATAAGATTTACCCTCGCTTGAATAATATTGAGCGAGGTGAACATTTTTGAAAAGGCTTGCTTGTATTCTGTTTTCAATATGTATTGCCACGGTGGCGATTAAGGCGGCCGCGATAGGCACTTCGGCCAAGGCCGCCATACTGATTAACGGGGATACCGGAGAAGTAATATATGAGCAAAATGCCGACACAAGGCTTCCCATGGCAAGCACCACAAAGATTATGACGGCACTAATGCTGTGCGAATACGGCCGGTTTGACAGGGAGATAACCGTGACGGCCGAAATGCTGCGGGTCGAGGGGTCTTCCATGGGTCTTTTGCCGGGAGATAGGGTGGATTTACGGGATTTGCTTTACGGCATGCTTTTGGCCTCGGGTAATGATGCCGCGAATGTTACTGCCTATGTTTTGGGCGGCAATATAGATAAATTTGTGCGAATGATGAACCAAAGGGCGCAGGAGTTAGGTCTTGTTAATACTCATTTTGAAACCCCTTCGGGGCTTGACGGTGATGAGCATTACACCACGGCGCGAGATTTGGCGCGGCTTGCAATGTTCGCCATGAAAAATGAGGAGTTTCGCACGGCGGCCTCCTCCAAAACCGCAACCCTTGAATACGGCAATCCGCCTTATCGGCGTACCCTTTCAAACCACAATAAATTGCTAAAGATTTTCGACGGCGCAGTAGGGGTCAAAACCGGATTTACCAAAAAATCCGGCCGCTGTTTAGTTTCGGCAGCACAGCGAGACGGTAAATTTGTAATTGCCGTAACCCTTAATGACCCAAATGACTGGGAGGATCATAAAGCACTTTTAAACTACGGTCTTGATAAAATCCAATCCGCCGAAATTACTCCGTCTAAAACCGAGTTCGAGCTTCCCGTAATTTCATCGGCCGATCAGACCGTCAAGGTAAGTATTAAACCGAAAACCGTCCATTCGGTGGATGTTTCCGGATTTTCATATGTCGTCAACCTGCCGAAATTCCTTTACGCGCCTGTAAAGAAGGGCGAGGTTATCGGTAGCGTGGTTTATTATAAGGATGGAAAAGAAATCGACCGGCGGGATCTTACATCGGACAGAGATATACCGGTTGCCGCAAAAAAGCCCGGTTTTTTAAAAAAAGCGGCGGAAAATTTTCGTAGAATATTCATGGATATTTGGGAGAGTTAAATGAAGGATACAAAAATACGGCTTCAAAAGCATTTGTCGGAATGCGGTGTTGCTTCACGCAGAAAGGCCGAAGAATTAATAGAGCTTGGAAAGGTAAGGGTCAACGGCAGGGTCGCAAGGCTCGGCACAAAGGTTGACCCCAAAAGGGATAAGGTTACCGTAAACGGTAAAACGGTAATAGCCAGAACCGAAAAGGTTTATATAATGCTTCATAAGCCGCGCGGGTATGTAACAACCGTTAGTGATGAGCTGGGCAGAAAATGCGTAAGCGACCTTGTAAGGGACGTGGGTATCAAGCTTTTCCCGGTCGGAAGGCTTGACCGCAATTCAGAAGGTCTGCTTTTTATGACCAACGACGGGGATTTTGCA
>JBMNVM010000124.1:0-4993 GCA_050946805.1 Acutalibacteraceae bacterium
TATTTATTGTAAAACATTACAAAATTGAGATAATTTGTAACGGATTTGTTTTTGCTTTTGTCCTGATTTTTGGTATATAATAATAACGGAAACAAGGATGGAGGGATGATGATTATGAGAAAAAGCTTTTTCAAAGCAATAAGCGTTATGCTTATTTCCGCAATTCTGTCTCTTGTTTCTTTTTCGAATTTTTCTGCCGCAAATGTTACCGAACCGGCAGCAGCTTCGGAAAACAAGGTGCTGGAATCACGTTTTCTGAATATGCTGAATCACAATTATGTTTACAATGATTCCTTCAATTCGCTTGAGGAAATTGTAAATGATTCCGTAATTGCCTTGCTTGATATGCGAGATAGGGAAGACGACTCTTTCGTTGCGGATTATATTGTGAATGCTTATTTATATGATATGTACGGAATTACAATTGATGACTTTTCAGCCATAAACCCCACCTTTCCGCAAAAAGAAGGCTATGTTTTCATCATCCCAAGAGGATATTCTTTGTATGACCATGAGGCAATTTCCCTCAATAAAAACGAGGATGGAACCTACACCTTCATAACCAAGGTTACAATCCGTACGCATGACGGTTCAGTAGCGGTATTGCAGGCAGAAACACTGTTTGTTAAAAATCCTGCTTCAAAATTCGGTTATAACATTGTTTTTTCCAATATTTCGGATAAGGCCTTAAATATCTGAAAACGTATGAAGAACGCACGGATTACTCCGTGCGTTCAGTTTGTCAATAAACTCAATGTATAAAAAAGAGGTGTTTAGCCGATTTATGTTTTTCCGTTCGCCTGTGCATCGGAAAAACTCCTTGTAGGCGAAAACCGCAAAGTATTGCGGTTTTTAAGGGCGCAGGGGTGGTATTGGCGGGGATAGAGTGCAGTCCCAAAATCTGTGATTTTCAGCGAGCGGCATCTCCGTCCAAGATTATGTCGATATGTTTGACATGCTCTACGCACGGGTCAGCCCGTGCGTTTTTCGTTTTAAGTGTTATTTGTTAGGTGTCCTTGCGGGTTAGCATTTCAATCAATTTTGAATAAATCTCCGAAGCGTTGTCTAAAAACTTCTCCTTTATGTATCTTGCCTGATCCTCGTCCGCAACAAGCAGTTTAATACTCATAAAGGGAAATTCCTTGTCAAGGGCGGTGCAGGTAAGATACATACGCTCACCCTCTTTTGTGATGTTAAACTCGGTCTCCTGCGCGTTTTTATAGCGGGCAAGCATTCTTGTAACGGCAGCATACGCCCTTTCCTTGACAACGAGGGATAGCGAGGTTTTAAGCGCCATTACAATATCCCTGCCTTTATCTGTTACCACAAAAGAGCCGTCTCCTTTGTCGGTTTCCATAATATGGCCGGTTTTGGCAAGGGATGCGAGCGAGTCGCTTACTTCAAAAATGTTGGCAATACCCTCGTAATGCAAAACCTCGCCCAAAAGGGTTCCGGGAATGGGTTCGTTTATTGCCGATAATATATAGCAGATAAGCACTCTGACCTCTGCCGTGCTGAAAAGCCCGCCGATTTTTGAAACGCCGGCTGAAATAGCATCTTTATCCAATTTTATTTCTCCTTAAAATTTTTCTTTTATTTATTATAGTTTGTACCAATTAAAAAAGCAAGCATTTGCAGCAAGCTATTCTTCGCTTGTAATTGCAAATTCTTACGTGATATGATAAAATGCATACGGATATTTTCGTTTTGAAAGGGAAAGGGTTATGATAAACGACCTTGTTGTAATCGGCGCGGGCGCGGCGGGACTTTGCGTGGCAGTTTATTTTAAACAAAATAACCCCGAAAAGACTGTCCGAATACTGGAGTCCCAGCCACGTGTGGGCAAAAAGCTTGCCCTGACCGGAAACGGCAGGTGCAATATTACAAATAAAAATATCGATATATCAAGGTATCATGGGCAAAATCGCGACTTTTGCGCCTATGCGCTCGATAGGTATAACAGGTTTACGGTCGAGAAGTTTTTTGAAGATATAGGCGTTAATTTCACCTTCGAGGAGGATAAGGCTTTTCCGTCTTCATTTCAGGCGGCTTCGGTTGTAGACTGCCTTCGTTTCGCGGCGGAAGAGCTTGGTGTGATAACCCACCTTGAAACGCCGGTTACCAACCTTCAAATTTCGGGCGGAAATTATAAAATCATTTCGGACAAGCTGACCTTTTTGGCAAAAAGGGTTATAATAGCGTCGGGTCTGCTTTCAGGAGGGGATCGCCTCGGCTGCGACGGCAGTATGCTGAATATACTCAAAAAAGCGGGATATAAAACGGTTAAAACGACCCCGTCCCTTGTACAGATAAAGACCGAAACCGATATTGTGCGTCAACTGAAAGGCATTAAAATTAACACCGAAGTAACGCTGCTTGTAGACGGCAAGCCATCACGCCGCGAATACGGTGAAACCCTCTTTTGCGATTACGGGCTTTCAGGGCCTCCGATACTTCAAATTTCGCGCGGTGTTTCCCTGACCGATAAAAGATGCGAAATTTCACTTGACATAATGCCCGAAACGGATTTTAATTCGTTGATAGCGATACTTCGGCAACGGGTAAAAAAGCTTTCAAAACGAAATGTGGATGAATTTTTTACGGGTATGCTTAATAAACGGGTGGGGCAGGTGCTTTTAAAGAGTGTGGGCTCCAAGATGACCGATAAAGCGGCAGATATTAATGAGGCAAGGCTTGAAAAACTGGCGCAGCTTATGAAAGATTGGCGGTTTTCGGTTACCGGCACCACCGGCTTTTTAAATTCTCAGGTAACCGCCGGAGGGCTTGACACCACCCAGTTTTGCGATAAAACCATGGAAAGCAAAATTGACAAAGGCCTCTACGCAATAGGCGAAATATTGGATATTGACGGCGACTGCGGCGGCTTTAATCTTCAATGGGCTTGGTCAAGTGCCATGTGTGCCGCCGATGCCATAAGGGAAGCTGACAGATGATGCTTATAAACAATTTGAATTTACCGCTTGATACCGATTTTACGAATCTAAAGCCGATTATAGCAAAAAAGCTTTCGGTAGAGCCTTCAAAAATAGTTTTTGCAAAACTTTACCGCAAATCGGTTGATGCAAGGCGGAAAAGCGATGTGCATTTTTGCTGTTCGGTTTTGGTATCGTTGAAAACCGATGAAGCGGTTATATTGAAAAAATACAAAAATGCCGTTTTGTTTACAGAAAAGAAATATCTATGGCAAAAGGCCGAGAAAATGCCCGAAAACCGCCCCGTAATTGCGGGCTTCGGCCCTGCGGGAATGTTTGCTGCCCTGACACTTGCCAGGGCGGGGCTTAAACCCCTTGTGGTTGAGCGGGGAAGCTGTGTAGAAAAACGCACCGCTGCGGTCAATGACTTTTTTGCGGGGAAACCCTTGAATCCCGAATGTAATGTCCAATTCGGGGAGGGCGGCGCCGGCACTTTTTCGGACGGGAAGCTTACAACCGGCATAAAAAATTCGCGTGCCAGAACGGTTTTGGAAATTTTAAACCAACACGGTGCGCCGGACAAAATTTTAACCGATGCAAAGCCGCATATCGGCACGGATATACTTATTTATGTTGTAAAAAGCATACGGGAAGAAATAACAACGCTTGGCGGTCAGGTACTTTTTGATTCAAAGCTGGACGGAATCACTATAATGGACGGCAGTTTAAAAGAAATATTCGTAAACGGCAAAAATATCCCCTGCGATACCCTTATTCTGGCAACCGGACATTCGGCAAGGGATACCTATAAAATGCTGCTTGATAAGGGTGTTGCGTTGTCTAAAAAGCCCTTTTCGATAGGGGTCAGAATAGAACATTTGCAAAGCGATATAAACAAAGCCCTTTATGGTGATTTTTGGGACAGTCCCTATCTTGGCGCGGCCGATTACAAGCTGGCCGCTCACCTTAAAAACGGCAGGGGAGTTTATACCTTTTGCATGTGCCCCGGCGGTGAGGTCATAAACGCTTCAAGCGAAATCGGCGGGATCGCGGTAAACGGCATGAGCTACAGCCGCCGAGACGGTCAAAACGCCAACAGCGCGCTGCTTGTGGGGGTGGAGCCTTCGGACTTTGAAGGCGACGATGTGCTTGCGGGTTGCCGACTTCAGGAGAAAATCGAGCGTGCGGCTTATGAAATTGCCGGCGGCAGCGTTCCGATAACCACTGTCGGCAACCTCGTTTTCGGTGAGGATTTCGAAATTACCAAAGTAAAACCCACCGTCAAACCAAGCTGTAAATACGCGGATTTTTCGAAAATTTTCCCCGATTTTATAATTGAAACCTTAAAGTGTGGTATTTTGGAATTTGGCAAAAAAATAAACGGCTTTGACGATAAAGCCGCAATTCTTACCGCACCGGAAACTCGAAGTTCCGCACCTGTCAAAATTTTACGTGATGAAACCTATGTAAGCCTTTCCGCCGAAGGCTTATACCCTTGCGGAGAGGGCGCAGGGTATGCCGGCGGAATTGTTTCTGCGGCCGTTGACGGAATGACGATTGCGGAAGAGATAATAAAAACTATAAATAAAAATTAACGGGCGACAGCGGGTTATAATAAAGACTGTACAGGTCTTCATAGTCCGCTGTTGTTTTTTCTGTGCCTGCAAGGTTTAGGACTATAAGCAAGCTTTTGCATTTTTTCTCATAAAACAGTATCCCATTAGCCTTTTTTATAAGTTTTTTCAGTTTTTCAGGTTTGCTTAAGTTCGCCTTCAATGCTATTTTGCCCATTATATTGGTGATAGCCAGATAATCGGTCTGGCGGCAAATGTTCAAAATCAGGGCAGAAAGCACCTTTTTATCGTAAAAGTAGTTGCCCTTAACGTTTATATAAAAATCAAAAGACTTATTATTGCCGCTTTTTTTAAGCAGCACCGCCGTTAAAAGCTTATATAAATAATCGGAAATATTACCGGGAATAAGTGTAGGATTAATCAAAAGGGTTTCAGCTTCATATATTTTCCTTAAACTTTCAAGGTAGTTTTGCTTTATTCCGTTTT
>JBMNVM010000125.1:0-4981 GCA_050946805.1 Acutalibacteraceae bacterium
AAAAAGAATTTTAATATGGTTTATATTGTCAATAGATTTCAGATATACTTAATTGGTACAATACAAATTGCATTATGAAAAGGAGTGTCTAAAATGATAGAAAACGGTCGGTTAAATTCTATTAAAGAAAATATTAAAAAGGTTGTCGTCGGCAAAGATGAAATAATCGATATGATGTTAGTAGCCTTGATATGTTCCGGACATGTGATTATCGAAGATCTGCCCGGTCTTGGAAAGACAACCCTTGCATCTGCGCTGGCAGACTCATTGGGCTGCAGTTTTCAGCGCATACAGTTCACACCGGATGTTCTGCCTTCAGATATTACGGGCTTTAATATGTTCGATATGCAGACCGGAAAACAGATATTTCAAAAGGGAAGTGTGTATAATCAGATAATTCTGGCCGATGAAATAAACCGTGCCAGCCCCAAAACACAGTCGGCACTCCTTGAGGCAATGCAGGAGCAGCAGGTAACGGTGGACGGGAAAACCTATCAGCTTCCAAAGCCCTTTATGATAATGGCAACCCAGAATCCGGTGGATATGGCCGGCACCTATCCGCTGCCCGAAGCGCAGATGGATCGCTTCTTAATGAAAATCAATATGGGATACCCTGCATTCGATGCGGAAAAGGATATTGTGCGCTCCCACAGGTCGGTAACCGAAAGGGTGAAACTGCAGCCTGTGGCAAGTGCTGAGGATATAATTAAAATTCAAGAATCGGTAAGCCAAGTATATATAGATGATGATGTTTTAAATTATATTGTTGAGCTGACCACCGCCACGCGCAGCTTTGAGGGTGTTCTTGTGGGAGTAAGCCCGAGAGGAACAATAGCCCTTGCACACGCAGTCAGCGGACTTGCCATACTTAACGGACGTAACTACGTGCTGCCGGATGATGTAAAGAGAATGGCTCCCTATGTTTTATGCCACCGCATGATAATGAAGAACCGCTCAGGCGCCGCGGGAACCACCGCTTACGAGGTTATTGTCAAAATTCTTGGTTCACTTAAAGTACCGAAGGTTAAGGGCTGATATTGCCGCTTACTTTATGTGGCTGATTTCTTTCTGAAAGGGAATAAGGATTTTTATGACTTTAAGAGGAATTTTTTGCCTCGCTCTTGAAGCGTTTTTACTGATAATCGCATTCGGTACCAATATTTTGGAGTTTTTGATTATCGCCGCGTGTCTTGGCGGATTGATTTTCTTCGCTTTTCTTTCGTCGGCGCTTGCGGTTTTCTCGTTAAGCTTCAGTTCAAAAACCGATAAAACGGATTTTTTGCGCGGGGAAGAGGCGAAGTACTGCCTTACGCTTCGCGGGCCTTTGCTGCTGCCCTGCGTTGGCTGTCTTACCTTTAAAACGGCCGAATACGCTAAAGAGATTGACAAAAAGGACACACGCCAGAATTTTGTTTTTACCCCTTTTTGGGGCGATAAACGTGAATTATGGTTTAATATGCAATGTCCTCACATAGGACACTTCGAAATAGGAACAGGCAAGCTTAGAATTAAGGATCTGTTCGGGTTGTTTTCCTTCCCGTCTCTGCGTTCCGAACAAAATGATTTTATTGTATCAATATCCGTTTTACCCAGAACCTATACACTTTCTGAAAAGCTGGAAAATGTCCTTATATCTCAAGGCTTAGGTTCTACCGCTGTATTTAATTCCGAAAGCGGCGAAACGCTTGGCGATTCACGCCTGTATCAAAAGGGAGACGCTCTCAAGCGCATAAACTGGAAGCAGTCCGCACGGCATAAAAAGTTATTCACCCGCCAGTATGAAGTACCTGAAATGCCAAAGGTTCTAATAGCAGTGGATACCTCATGCTATAATGACGGTACCGGCACCATAGTAGATATTTCTTGTGAAACCGCCATTTCTCTTGCGTGGTATTTTATCAACCAAAACAGCACGGTTCATATGGTTACCCTGCGTGAAGACCAAAACGGCAACGATACGAGTGCATATTATAAAACCCTTTATGACCTTAATTTAATGCAGTATTCGTTACTTGATATTCCTTTCCGCAAGGAAAGCCTTCCCCTTGAGCCTCGCCATATAAAAAGGGAATATATCGGTAACGCCGAAAAAATATTTATAATAACCCCTTGCCCGTCGTCAGAGCTTTTTAGCCTTCTTTTAAATTTGGTAAACCAGGACAAGACGGTATGTTGCATTTTGCCGCTGGCGGCAAAACCGACGGCAGAGCTTAAAACGGCTATTAAAGATTCCGGCATAAATCCGGTCATTCTCGGCTCGGTCGATGAGATTGCGGGAAAGGTCGGTGGATTGTTATGAAATTAGGCAGATTAAAGGCATCAGGCAATAATTCGCTTACCTCAAAAAGCGGTATAGTAGATTACATTTTTACCTGTATCAGCTGTTGGCTGGTTTCAATGGGTACCTGCCTGCTTCTTGACTCCCAATTTGAGTATGAAGTCGGGTTTGTGACCATACTGTGGCAGACCTTGCTCGCCATAATCGTATCCGCTCTTTTGACCATTAAATGGTGGCTGCCGATAATATACATTTCGGTATTAGTACCAGTTCTTATCGGGGCACTGGCTATCTCGGGAAAGCTTGGATACTTTTGGCAGAGTACCTCGAGCGTTATTAAATGGTGGATTGACTTTATGCCCTCAAACTCCGAATGGTACACCGAGCAGGGCTTCTTTCTTATCCACACCATGATTAACATCGGTGTCAGCTTCCTTTATTTTGTGGTGGCGCGGATATCCAAAAGGGCATGGCCGGTTGTTTTGGTGTGTCTGGGTATAATAACCGGTGTTCTCTTTACGGGATATACCGAATACAACATTTTGGCCGTTCCGTTTTTGGTGGTGGGTCTTTTCCCAATGCTTGCCGGCGATGGCTTCAATACAATCAGCCCATTTATAAAGAATAATACGGCACGCTTTACAAGCCGCATTGGCGCTGTTTTGATATCGGCGATAATATGTGTCGTCATAGCTGCCGGTTCACTTTTGATTATGTTTGCCGACAACATTGACGTACGCACACGCAAATGCTCTGACATTGTTGCCGACATACAGACCGCAACCAATGTTTATACGGTGGATCAGCAGAAATTAAGGGTAACGCTGTTTGATTTAGGGCTTCAAAGCAACAGTACGTATATAGGTGGCAGTCTTTATAATATTGCGCCCAAGGTAATTGCGGTTACCAACCTGCATAGAAACTCACTTTTAAAGGTTACCACATTTGATACCTACAACGGCAAAAGGTGGTACAATAACTTTGAAAAGGCATACAGGATAAACGGGCCGTGGGATGCAAAGCAGAAAATCTTTCTTTCCGGCACGGCTTTGGACAACAAGGATTATAGCGATAGGCTGAATTCGGTTGCCGCGACAAGTGAAATAACCATTTCTCTTGAAGAGGATTGCGATTTTCTGCCTACATATGGGCAGATAACGGGTTTTAAGGAGAATTTGCGGACAAGAAACCCAGTGCTTTTTGACAAGCGCGGGCAGGTTTTCTCCTTTTTCGGGCTGCCTAAAGGTTACACTTATACCCTTAATTCAGTTGTATATGCCACAGCCATTGATTTTACAATGCAGCATTATGATATAATTTTAAGCGGAATGAATTCCAAAACCGATCCCTTGTATCAGGATAAGGAATTTATAAAACACTATACCACGCTGCCGGAGAAAATTCCTTCAGAGCTTATTGATACTCTTCAAAGGCTGGATATTGACCCTAATAACCCGTATAGGTCCGCATATTTAATCTCCGAATTCTTTTCGGTTGAGAATGGGTTTTCCTACACAACTACTCCTCCGCGCTTTGTTAAGGGAGAGGATATTGTAAAAAAGCTTTTTGAAACCAAAAAGGGACACTGCGTTTACTATGCTACAGCTATGGTGGTCATGGCACGTGCAGCAGGGATACCGTGCCGCCTTGCAGCGGGATATCTTACCGTAGAGTCCAAGAAATACGGCGGTGCGCAGGTGATAGACGCCTCATCCCCGTACTGTTGGGTGGAGTGTTATTTCCCCAACATCGGCTGGGTATCCTACGACCCGACTCCGGTTACAAACCCCAATACGATTGAAATAGAGGAAGAATTAACAAAGGACGTTCCAAACCCGCCGGACCAGATTACCACTCCCGACCGTGATAGGGATGATGAGGAGCAAAACGACGAGCAAAATGATAAAAATACCTTAAAACCATGGCAGAAGGTATTGTTGACTATTTTATCCGTATTGCTGCCGCTTGTTATAATAGCAGGCTATTTGGCCTTAAGGATATTATTTGCGCCTAAGTTTTATAAACTCGGTTCTGTGAGAAAGAGGTTTTCGTCGACCGTTGCGCAGGCGGAATATTACTATCAGGATTTCCTGAGGCAGTTTGCAGCTTTAGGTTACAGGCCGCGAAGGCACGAAACTATGCGCGAGCTTATTGAACGGCTTAAAAAATCCCTTATCAGGCAGCACAATGATGCTCTTGTCGAGGTGATAAAGATAATCGAAGCGGTTCATTACGGAAATTCAATACCCACAGACCAAGAGATTGAGCAGCTTTCAAATTTATGGCGAACGCTTGATTTGGCGGCAAACTGGAATATGCAGAATTTAGAATTTATTCTAAAAAGGCGTGTTTTCCTGCCGATATTCAGTTTAAAGGCATACAAAATCGAAAGACAATACCGCTTAAAAAATAAAACTTAATGGCACGCACCCTAAAAGCACTATGCTTTTAGGGTGCAAATTTTATAGGAAGTTTCAAGGATTTAAATACCCAATTTTCCGGTTTAAATATTTTCCTGCGATTTATTTAAAATTATATCAGTCTTCGCTCACAGTATAGTATAAAGAGCAATACTAAGACTTCAGCAACTACTACCGCTATAAAGTCAAAACCGTTAAAGGACGCTATTTTGTGTAGGTTTTATTTTTATAAAGTTTAAATATAATGTCGAATTTTGTCGTGAAAGCTAAACCTTAAAAATAC
>JBMNVM010000126.1:0-4973 GCA_050946805.1 Acutalibacteraceae bacterium
CTTTAAAGTTTTCCCATTATAACACAGTATAATATAATTCCCGAATTGAGTATGTTTAAATTTCAACAAACCAAAGATTCATTTCATTTAATTTCCAATACTCTATTCCCATATTAGCAGATAAATGGTTTTTTATCAATATAATACTTTGCGTATCCGCCGTTTTGTGGATGTGGATTTGAGTCTTAAAAGGTTTGGGAAAATTTATGTATTTTTAAAATAAAAACAATCCGCTGCGGCAGGTAAATTTGCCATGCTGCGGATTGTTTGGTTATTTTCCGTTTATTGCCACAAAAACATCGTCAACAGCGGTTACCCATTCGCTGCCTGCCAATGTATTTTCGGTTACCTTCATTTTGGATTTATCAATGCTTTTTAAAATTATATTGTTGCCGACTTCGGATTCAGTCGCTTTATCGGATATGGTAACTACCACATCGTCACCCCTGCCCTCGGCAGTAAAAAACAAGCTGCTGCCTGAATCGATAAACCACTGTTGACCGTTTAAGTCTATTATCCTCTCGGTGTATAAATCGTTGTTCAGGACTTCATTACGCTTATCTTCGGGCATGGCCGAAATATTCTCAATAACATATTCATAAAATAATTTATTGGTAAAATCGAATTCAATCAGCCTGTCGCCCTTTATAAGCCGCCAGTTATAGTTTAACTGCTTGCCGTAATCCGCATTCTTTGCCTTGCAGACGGCGCAGGTGCCGTTTTGATAGTTATGCTCAATACCACCCTCGGTAATGTCGCAGACAAAGCATTTTTTAGGGGTTTGGCAGTTGGCAGGCTCCCATTTATGACCGAGCGGCTCCCCTACGGTTTCACCGCATTTTATACAGGTTTTGGGGGTTGTGCAGGTCGCGGCATCGTATACATGTTTACAGCCCGACGTTTGTTCTGATGATGACGAAGAGGTGTTACTGCCGTCTTTTCGGCCGCTTTTGCACGCGGTAATGCCTAACGATAAGCAAAGTATAAAAATAAGACACAATAATCTTTTCACTTTTATTACCCTTAAAATTAATTTACAAAAAAATTGTATCATAATCCGCCGGGAATGTCAATTCAAGCCGGGATTTTCCGTAACAGCAGAGTAACAGAAGCGTTAATTTGCTACTCTGCCGTTGTTTTGAAGAATTGTTATTTAAATATTTTCATTTTATCGGTACATAAATATCTATATCTCGGTGGCTTTCACCGTATGGTTCCTTTACAATCCCTCGAACAACGCAATACACAGCTAAATTTCCGTTGAGATCAACAGCTATAATCTGATTATTAATCGTATAGCTTTCCAAATTTTCGGGATATTTTTTTATTTGCTCCTCACACCTTTTATATAATTCATTAAGGTCAAACTTAACATCTGGATTTAGACCATCGAAAATAAATTTATTATGGCTATAGAAAGATATTCCCCCGTCAAATATTAGTGTTATACTTATTGTTTGCACACTTTTATATCCGCATACATGTCTGGAAAAAGTAAGCATATACCGGAAGTATCATTTGTATAGACTCCATCATAACTAAAAAGTGATAAATCACATTGTGCCTTTATAAAATCCTCGGCGATTTTTCTTGCCTGTTCCTCTGTAATTTTACGTTCCTTGCTATTCGGCACATTAAACGAAGCGGAAACCAATTCTTCATCAATAGGATCAAACTTTAAATCAATACTACGGTCGTCTGTATAGTACCAATATAAATCACGTTGATTTCTGTCATATGATTCGGTGATTTCATTGAAATCAGCCGTATAAGTTTTACCGTTGGCGGTTATGGATTTTGTCTTTGCCGGAGGCTGCGGTGTTTGAGGTTTATTGTCAACCTTACTTGAAACTTTATCATTTTTGCTTGATATGGAGAATTGCGCTTTTTCAAAAGTTCAACGTTTAAACTTAAAGGTTTAATCCTTTTTGATATCATTATATGCTTCTAAAGCTTCTCATAATTTAAAGGCTAAAATGAGAAAAATACAAAAACCCTTCCATGTGCCGAAGCACATGTCGAGTGTAGTTACACAAGCCAGGTATCAGGTAATAAAAGGGCTGATAATAACTATTCTGTATATAATTGTAATGCATTATTTGCCATTTTTCAATAATTTTGGTAAACTTATACAATAGTCTGGTTATGCTTTGAGCGAATATTATTTGAAATGTTGATGGCTTTGCCCGTTAGAGTCTCGTGTTTGCTGCTGTTTTACGGGCAGCAAATATTTTTTGTATTACTGTTTTGTGCTACATTTTCAATACTTAAAAAAGCTTTACAGGCTTTTATGCCAAAATGTTT
Source organism: Acutalibacteraceae bacterium (assembly GCA_050946805.1). Classification (GTDB taxonomy): domain Bacteria; phylum Bacillota; class Clostridia; order Oscillospirales; family Acutalibacteraceae; genus UBA737. The sequence goes on from JBMNVM010000126.1 coordinate 2,305, forward strand.
GTGATGAATGGTTTTTCGTATCATTTTGCCCCGCAGTTCAAGCTACGTAAAATTTACATTCATCGCTATTTTTTATTCTGTTTACGGCTCCTGTTAAAATCCGCGCGAAATTTGCGGAAAATAAAAAATCGGTATTTAAATTATATTAATACTGTGGTATAATTTATAATGTATATTTATGTACCGAAATTCCACCCGTTTAAAGTAAAGGTGTTTATAAAACAATGGATAGAAAAGCAACCGAAATGGAAAGAAATATCATATGCGGCAGAAATCCCGTTCTTGAAGCGCTGCGCTCGGGGCGGGAGATTGACCGGCTGCTTGTAGCCCACGGTGTAGGCGGCGGCTCGGTTACCGCCATTATTGCCAAAGCTTCGGCAAGAGGCATTTTAATAAAAGAGGTAAGCCCGCAAAAGCTGGATTTTTACTGCGGTGGGGCTAATCATCAGGGCGTTGCCGTAATCTTTGCAAGTCAGGAATACTCCACCACCGAAGAGATTTTGAATTTGGCAAAAAATCGCGGAGAAAAGCCCTTTATTATTATTTGCGATGAGATTGAAGACCCCCATAACTTGGGAGCGATAATCAGAACCGCCGAGGCCTGCGGCGTTCACGGGATTATAATACCCAAAAGAAGAAGCGCTTCACTAAACGCCACCGTTGCGAAATCCGCAAGCGGTGCGCTTGAGTATATGAAGGTTGCGCGGGTTACGAATATTGCCAATACAATAGAAAGTCTTAAAAAGGAAGGAATTTGGATTTTCGGAGCCGATATGGACGGCGAGGATTACGCATGCGTCGATTTCGACCTGCCCTGCGCGCTGGTTATCGGCAACGAAGGGAAAGGCATAGGCGCGCTTGTTGCCAAAAAGTGCGACCGCATTGTAAGTCTGCCTATGCACGGAAAAATAAATTCACTCAACGCTTCGGTTGCGGCCGGAGTCTTGATGTATGAGGTAGTACGAAAAAGGAGGGAGTTTAATGAAAATATCATCGGGAAAAAACAATGATGAGCTTTTCACATTTGAAGATGAACCGGAAAACGCCTGCGCGTTCGGCAAATCCGAAAACCTCCATCCGGATGCATTGACTGTGGATGAAATATTAAACAAAAAATGCGAAAAACCCATGGAATCGTCCGCTTTGCAGTCGCTGCTGAAACGAATGAATGCGGCAGTGTCTTCTGAAAATCAAAATAACTCCGCCGAAGATACGGCAAATAACATACAAAAACCTATGGCGAGTACCCCTGCCAAAGCGCAAAATCTGCCGAAAAGCGTTTTAAGCACCGATTCTGCAACCAATACGGCAAATACCTCGGCGAAACCGATATTTGAAGAAAGTAAAACCCCAAAGGAAAACAAAGACGAGCCTTCAAAATCCCTACTTGACAAATGCATGCCTTATATTCTTGATGATGACGGAAATGATACATATATAAACACAAAGCCGCTTTACAAGCTGCAGTCGGTAGCCGAAATTTTGAAATCCGAAAGCGAAAGGGCACTGGAGCGGCTTTCAAAAGAATATGGCATTACCTTTGAAAACACCTCCGCCCCGAGTACCTCTTTAAAGGAAGAAGCGCCCGAGGTTTCGGTTCCTGATAAAAAAGAACCGACTTATATAGAAAACAAGGATATTCAATCTCACAGTGAAAGCTTGAAGCAAGAAGTAAAGGTTTCCCACCGTTTTTCTGATATTGATATTCCAAGCGGCGAGGGAATTGAAACCAAAACCAAAAAGGAAACGCCTGCCTGCACCGTAACATTTACACCGGTAACCGAGAGCGGCGAAGCCGCTTCCAAAATAGTTGTGAGTACACACAAAAAACCCATTGACCTTACAGGGGAGCTTTTGAAAATACACGACCCGGCGCTTGCAGGCAATGATGAACAGGTGCATCTTGAAAAAACCGAATTTGATGAATATGTGCCTGACGATGAGTTTAAAGATTTAACCGATGCAAAGCGGCTTTTGAAGAAATTCGCAAACTATAAAAAAAGCAGTTTCTTTTGCATGAGCGGCAGCGTGTTGCTAACACTTTTTTTGTGCCTTTTAAAGCTGCCTATTTTCTCCGGCATCATTTTATCCCACACAAGAATCTGCATGATAGTAGCCGCTTCGTTTGTCCTTTTATCGGCTATATTGAATTACAAAATCTTTTTAAAGCTGCCTAAAATATTCAGCAAAAAGGCAACGGCCGATTCATCCGCGGCGCTTGCGGTAATTGCCGTTATGATTTACGCGGTTTCGGGTATTGTTTATGACGATATAATTCTGAATATGCTGCTGTTTATCTCCTTTATACTCACTTTTAGCGCTATTGGGCGTTTTATGAAGGATTCACAAATGCTTAGAAGCCTTAAACAAATATCCGGTCAGGCACCCAAGCAGGCGATAAAACTGATTGACGATCCCGCAATTACCTTTGCCATGTCAAAGGGTGCCGTTGAGGGGGATACCCTTATTGCTGCCGCGCAAAAGGTTAATTTTGTGTCTGATTTTATTAAATATTCAACCTTTGGCATATTTTTAGGCGGCAATAGCAAAATTATCAATTTAGCTTCCCTTTTGCTGTCTATACTAACCGGTTTTTTGGCGGCAACCTACTATGGCGGAATTGTTCACGGGTTTTACACGACAGCCGCCGTTCAGTGTCTTACGGCTCT
>JBMNVM010000127.1:0-4971 GCA_050946805.1 Acutalibacteraceae bacterium
TGATTTCCCGACCTTCTTCGGACATAAGATATGTGCGAATCTGCCCCGCCACCATGTATATCATTCCAAGGCAAGCCCCGCCACCTATAAAATTGCCTTTGTCATAATGCTCAATAAACGAGTTTGAGAAGATAAATTGCCTTTGGTTTTCGCTTAAATTATTATAAAAAGGTAAATTTCGGACAATATCCTTTATCATAAAGCTTGCCTCCTTTTTTACATAATTGTACCATAAAGCACAAAATAAATATATAAAACCAAAATTCGATGCTTTTATATAAAAACGAAAATCGAAATATAAAAATATAAAGTACACAGTAGATTTTGGAATTTAAACTATTTTCCATATGCTTTAAAATCCTTAGGGTTACAATGCAGTTTTTTCTTTACAAGTCGTGAAAAATACTTTGCATCTGAAAAACCGCTGTTTATTGCCGCCTGTTCAACGGTTCGGTTGCTTGAAATCAAATTTCTTGCAAGCTCAAGCCGCAAATCTGTAATATACTCGTTTGGCGTTTTGTTATAATACTTTTTAAAAAGCTGCCGTAAGGTGGTCGCACAAATTCCGCAGTTTTTGCATATTTTATCTATATTTATGCTGTTCTCGAAAAAATGAGAATTTATGTAGCAAACCGCATTTACAAAATGCGTTGGCATGGAAATTTGCATGTCATTTTCACAGAGAATTCCCAAAATCTCGAAAAGAATAGATAGAGCAAAGTTTTTATAACCTGCAGCCCTTTCTTTCCATATAGTGTATCCCTTTAAAAACAGTTTGTAAATTTTCTCGGTGTTTTGAACTGTATAAATTTCAATTTCGGGGTCGTTCTTTTCGGTTTTGAAGTGAAAAAAATAAATCTCGGTATCGGTATACTCCACTTCATAAGCAAGGCCTTGTGGGAGGTATAAAACTTCATTTTCCTCAACGAAATATTCCTTTTCTTCGCAGCGGAATTTACCGCTGCCTTTTACCCTGAATGCCAATGCAGAGAAATTTCTCGAATCGACCGAAAAAATTCCCGATTTCCATGAAAGTTTATCAACCGCTTCAACCGAAATAATCGCGTTTTCCGAGTTATAAAGCATTTACTCACCACCGAGTTTAGTATATCAACATTTTAAGGACTTTTCAAGCGTTGAAAAGTCCACTTTTTCTGCCGAAAAGTGGGTTTTTATTAAAAATATATAAAGTATAATTATCGTCGGGGTGAATTTAATGGAAAACTATTTTTTATTTAATAAAAACATCACGGCAAAGACCGATGTAGCACTGAATAACCAAACTGCAAAAAATCTTTTCAACAGTTTTTGTTTCGGTTGCGCGGAGATTGACTTTACGAAAGGCGAAAAAAACACCTTTGTTGTCGGCAACCCGAAAATTCCAGAACTGCCTTCGTGTAAAGAATTTATTATTTCGGTTGAAAAAGACGGGATTGCCGTTGTCGGCGAAAACTATGGTGGACTGATGCGCGGGTTTATATCCCTTTTAATGAGAATTGAATACATTTCGCTTGCAGAGGGCAGGGAAAGTTTTAAAATACCATACATTTTGGAGGAGAGCGGATATAAAGTAAAAAGACGAATGATACATATTTGCGTTTTCCCCGAAAATGATTTTTATTTTACCAAAAAACTTATCAGACTTGCGGGCGTTTGTCAGTATACCCACATAGTAATTGAATTTTGGGGAACGCTTGAATACGATTGTCTAAAGGAATTGGCGTGGCCTAATGCCTTTACAAAAAGTCAGGCAAAGCAGCTTATAAAAGAAGCGCGCGAGCTTGGAATAGAGCCGATACCTATGTTTAATCAATTGGGGCATGCAACGGCATCAAGGATATGCTACGGCAAACACGTTGTACTGGATCAAAACCCGAAACTACAGGATTTGTTCACTTCGGACGGTTGGGCATTCAATATATATTCTAAAAAAGTTGATACGCTTTTAAAGCAAGTTCGACAGGAACTTTATGAGGTGTTCGGCGATGGCGAATATATGCACATCGGCTGTGACGAGGCGTATTACTATACGCGAAGCGAAACCGATCGTAGGAATCTGCCGTATTACCTGAAAAAACTTACAAATCAGGTTGTTTTAGAGGGTAGAAAGCCGATGATTTGGATGGATATGCTTCTGGAGGAAAATAAATTTCCGAACTGCTACTGCACCTGCAAAAAGGGAGAGTCACGGGAACTGATTGACGCACTTCCAAAAGAGACTGTTTTAGTTGACTGGCAGTATAACGTTTTTAAAAGTCCGGTCTCATCGTTGGAATCACTAAAGGATAGCGGTCATAATGTTATCGGAGCACCGTGGCTTAAAAAAGAGAACTATTTTGCGCATATAGACACAATCATTAAGTATAACCTTTTTGGTGTTATGTTAACTACATGGCATACTCTAAAGGATCAAATGGGTGGTATTCTAAGCTGTGCTAAAGCGTGTGGAGCGGGCACTTTCCCCTGGACATACAAAAGCGGTGAATTGGAAGAAACCGCAACGCTTTTGCGGCGTGTAAGCTTTGAAGGGAATAGTTATCCTGACAGCGGTTGGGCAAAAGAGCAGATAGATATTTAGCGTGAAAAATCGCGTTAATAATTAATATTAGGGACAGCTTTGCGGTTGCATTTAAACAAAATAAAAGGCAACCACAAAATATGCCGGTTAATCTCCGTTCTGCCGTTGTCGGAGGTTTTCATTTCAATTCGCACTGACAGTTTAGAAGCAGGATGGATTAAAATGGTATTTATTTTATATTTTACAAATGTCGCATTTTCTTCGGGTCAGTCGGTTTTAGGAAAGGTTTATACCTCAAAAAACGACAATCCGCTTGAGTTTAATATCAATAAAGCCATAGCCGCATTAATTGTTTTTGCTGCTTTAGGAATTTACGGAAATATTTCACTGCATATTCCAACCGTTATTTACGGCGCTTGTTATGGAGCTTTTCTTTGCTTTTCCATGCACGCAGGCCTCAAAGCTTTAAGTATGGGGCCAATAGCGCTGACAAGCATTTTAGCATCTTTCTCACTTATCATTCCTTTTCTTTTCGGTATTTTTGTGCTTCGTGAGCCGATAACCGTTTACGGCATTATCGGTGTAGTGCTGTTATTTGTCGCCATAATAATGATAAACGGGAAAAAGGAAAAGGGCTTGTCACTTAAATGGTGGGCGTTTGCGTTGTTAACGCTTATTTCCAACGGTATATGCTCGCTTGTGCAAAAATTTCACCAAATTAATTTCCCAAAACAGCAAAGAATAGAGTTTATGTTAGCCTCAATGATCACGGTTTTAATAATATTAATGTTATTAAACTTTACAAAAAGAGAAAGGAAGAAATTATGCTTGCGCACAACCGGGCTTTTGTCCGGTGTTATGAACGGCACTGCGAATTATATTATCCTTTACCTTGCTGCAACCGAAAAGGCTTCGGTTTTGTTTCCGGTTATTTCCGTAATAAATGTCATTTCCATATTTGCCATAGGCAGAATATTTTTCAAGGAACGGCTGAAACTGTCCCAAATAATAGGCCTTGTTTTTGGACTTGCTTCGGTTGTATTATTAAATCTATAAATTAGACTATGTGGCTAAACAGGTCACAAAAAACTGACAATCTAAAGTTATCGCTTGAACCGGTAGCATTTTATGTTTGGTTGTGTAAAATTTTATTTGGGTTTAATTTTGCAAAGTTAATTTTGCAAGACCTCCGTCAGAGGTTTCTTTGTAAATAGGGGACAGGTCACGGCCTGTCTCTTTCATTGTTTTCACAATGTTATCGAAGGATATTTTTCTTGTGTTCCATAAGAAACTGGCCAAATTCACCGCATTAATTGCCCGCATTGCGGCAACGGCATTTCTTTCAATGCAGGGAATCTGAACTAAGCCGCAAATCGGGTCGCATGTAAGTCCTAAATGATGTTCAAGGGCAATTTCCGCGGCATATTCTATTTTATCGATGCTTAAATCAAAAAGTTGCGCTAAGGCTGCGGCCGCCATTGCACAGGCACTTCCGATTTCTGCCTGACATCCACATTCTGCCCCTGAAATTGAGGCATTTGTTTTAATCAAGTTCCCGATAAGCCCTGCCGTTGCCAGTGCTTTTATTATTTTTTTGTCAGGGAAATTGTGCTTTTTTTGTTCATAGTAAAGTACCGCCGGCAACACACCGGCAGCTCCACAGGTGGGACTTGTAACAATGGTTTCACCTGAAGCGTTTTGCTCGCTTACAGCAAAGGCATAGGCGCAAATCAGCCGGTTTTCTTTTGTTTCGGCCGATTCATCAATATGCTGTGCAGTAAAAAGGCTTTTGGCTTTTTTTTGAACATTAAGCCCGCCCGGTAGAATGCCTTCGTCGTGAAGCCCTTTGTGAATTGAGGCTTTCATAAAATCCCAAACATTTCTTAAATATTCAAAAAAATCTTGCTCCTCTTTGGAAAGTACATATTCCCACAATGTTAAGGAATTGTTTTTACAGTATTCTGAAATTTCGGTGAAGGTAAACATATCATATACCGATCTGCTTGGTGTAGTACGCTCTTCGCCGTAAATTATATCCCCTCCGCCGATGCTTAGCACCCTTACTTTATCGACAACTGTACCGTTTTTATAAGCAAACATATCCAATGTATTGTGGTGTGGAATTTTGGTATTAACATCAAATTCTATTTTAGTTGGAGTAGGGAATAGGGTTTTAATAATCACCGAATTGGTAGCGTGTCCTTTGCCTGTTTTTGCAAGTGAACCATATAAAATAATTTTAAACGCATCCGCATCCGGATTTTCTTTCTTGAAACGGATACATGCCCTTTCAGGACCGATTGTATGGGAACTTGATGGCCCACGCCCAATTTTATATATTTCTTTTACGGATCTCATAACAATTGTATCCGATTTATCCTTAACTTCGGGTGTTATATAAAGATCATCATACAAAACATCAAGTATTTTCATAAGAGAAATAAGATTGTCCG
>JBMNVM010000128.1:0-4966 GCA_050946805.1 Acutalibacteraceae bacterium
GAAAGCAGGGAAATACGCATGTTCAAAACACCAAAAAAATAACGGCGATAATAATTTCTTTAATTCTTTTGCTGACCTTTACCTCCTGCTCATCAAAAGACACAAGCTCCAATACTTCTTTTAAAGATACGCTTGCCGAAAGTAAATCCGCCGTAAGCGACAGTGTATCAACCGGCTCGTCCAAAGAACCTTCTGTTTCAAGCAATATTACATCGCATGATACTTCAAAAGACAGTAAAAGTGCGGTTTCAAATACCTCTTCCAAAACAAATGTAACATCCGGCAAAACAAGCGCCGGTTCATCCTCGCAAACCTCTTTTGCATCATCTTCAGCACCAAAGCCGAATTATAAAGAGGAGGAATGGAGATTGCACCCCGAGGATTTTAAGCTTTTATGCTTTACGTTCGATGACGGCCCGGCATATCCTTATTATAATGAAGAGGATCCGGCGGTACAGATTGCAAAGCTTATAAATCAGTATCACGGCAGTGCCACATATTTTTATACCGGCAACGCATTACGGAAAGATCAGGGTACGCTGCAGTGGCTCATAGATCAAGGCTTTGAAATCGCCAACCATTCGGATACTCATCTTTCCTTCGCCGCCAAGGAGAACACACCTGAACCTGACATTGAAACCTGCAGAAAAGAAATTCTAAATGTGAACGAGCTTTTAAAGCCCTACGGCATTGTGCCGAAATTTTTCAGGGCGGCGGGTTATTCTACCGGTTCAAATTTAGAAACAGTACTTGTGGATATGAAACTGCCCCACATTGCCTACCAAATCGCGGTGGCCGATTACAGCGGCGGTACTGCGACAGTGGAAAGCATCAGAGCCGCTTTACTTGAAAAAGCGGTGGACGGGGCGATTGTAGGAATGCATTCAACCAATAAAAACAACGTTACCCCCACAGCTTTGGGTCAGGCGCTGCCGATTTTATACAAACAGGGTTACAGATTCTGTTCGGTTGAGGAGTTGTTTAAGTTAAGAAATGTTCAAGGTATTCCTTACGGTAAACGCATTAAGCGGGTTGCGCCTAACGGAGCGGTATTTTCGTTTTAAATAGTATAATTAAGAATACGCACAAATTATGAAAATAAAAAGGTCTGATACACGTTTCTGCGTCAGACCTTTTGCTTTAGTCGCTAATTTAAGATTTTAAAACCTCTTCGGCGTAGCGAACCGCCTCCATGGCATCCTTTGCGTATTTGTCGGCACCTATTTTTTGCGCGTATTCGGCCGTAAGCACCGCGCCGCCCACAACTATTTTGCACCAAGGAGCCTTATCTCTTAGTTTTCTTATGGTTTCCTCCATGGCGGGGACGGTTGTGGTCATCAAGGCAGACAGCCCCGCAAGGGGTGCTTTGTGTTTGACAACCGTATCGACGATTATATCGCTATCAACATCTTTTCCAAGATCAATTACATTAAACCCGTAATTGTTAAGCAGAAGCTTTACAATATTTTTGCCGATATCGTGAATATCACCCTTTACGGTCGCAATTACAAAACAGCCTTTACCGGCAGGGGCGCTGCCCGATGCGGCGGTATATATTTTAATCTGCTCAAAGGCGCTTTTGGCCGCTTCGGCACTCATAAGAAGTTGGGGCAGGTAGACCGTTTTATTTTCAAAACCCTTGCCGACGGTATTAAGCGCGGGGATGATTTCATTATTTACAATTTCCAAATAATTTGTAGTTTTTAAAGAATCCTTCGCATATTCAGCCGCCTTATCCTTAAAGCCTTTAATTATTGAGTACTGAAGCGGCGAGCCACTCTCCGTTTCAGCAGTCTCCTTTTTGACGGGTTTAGTTTCAGTGGCTACCGTAAAGGTGTCGGCCGCGTTTATGTACTCTTCGCAGTTTCGGTCAAAACCTGTAAGGGCATTGTAGCTGTAATAAACCTTCATCATATCGGCTGAATAGGGGTTCATGATGGCAGCGCTAAGCCCTTTTGAAAGGGCAAGGGTAAAGAAGGTGCTGTTTACGGCATCCCTGTTCGGAAGCCCGAAGGAAACATTGGAAACACCTAAGGAAGTGTGGCAGCCAAGCTCATATTTAATGCGGCCAAGCGCTTCAAGGGTTACATTTGCGGCCGAATTGTCGGCACTGATGGTCAAGGTGAGTGTGTCAAAAACTATGTCCTTTTTATCGATTCCGTACTCGGCGGCAGTCGCAAGGATTTTTTTGGCTATTTGGAACCTGCCGTCGGCAGTTTCAGGTATGCCGTTTTCGTCAAGGGTCAGGGCAACCGCCACTCCGCCGTATTTTTTCATAAGCGGGAAGACCGCCCTCATACTCTCCGTTTTGCCGTTGACCGAATTTATCATGGCTTTGCCGTTGTAAAGCCTTAGCGCAGTTTCCATGGCCTCTATGTTAGAGGTGTCAATCTGCAAGGGGAGGTCAGATACCGCCTGAAGCTCTGTAACGGCGGTTTTTAGCAGATTTTTCTCGTCAATATCTGGTATTCCTACATTGACGTCGAGTATATGCACGCCCTTTTCCTGCTGGTTTACACCTTCCGACAAAATGTAGTCTATGTCGTTTTCTAAAAGCGCCTGCTTAAAGCGCTTTTTGCCGGTCGGGTTAATGCGTTCGCCTATAAGTACGGGCGAGTGCCCGAAAATAACCGCATGGGTGTAGGAGGATACCATAGTGAGATTTTTATTAGTAACCTGCATTGGCTTTAAATTTTCGGTCTTTTCGGCAAGCGCCTTTATATATTCGGGTGTGGTGCCGCAGCAGCCGCCGAAAAGGCGAATACCCTTTTTAACAAGCGCCGCAACGTCTTTTGAAAACTCCTCTGACCCAACGTCAAAAACGGTTTTACCGCCAACCATTTTCGGCAGCCCCGCATTGGGTTTTAAAACAACGGGTACAGATGCGTATTTAAGCAATTCTTCGGCAACGGCGGTCAGTTGTTTCGGGCCTAATGAGCAGTTGGCGCCCAAGGCATCAACCCCTATACCCTCAAGCAAGGCTACCATTGCGACAGGGTCGGCGCCGGTCATCAGCTTTCCGTCCTCACCGTAGGCGTTTGTTACAATTACGGGCAGATTGCTGTTCTCCTTTGCCGCAAGCAGCGCCGCCTTTGTTTCGTAAGCATCATTCATGGTTTCGATTATAATAAGGTCTACGCCGTATTTTACGCCAAGTCTTACAGTTTGGGAAAAGATGGCGACGGCTTGCTCAAAATCAAGGTCGCCAAGCGGCTTTAGCATTTTGCCCGAAGGGCCAATGTCAAGGGCGATAAATTTTTCCTGTGCTTTGCTGCTTTCTTTTCTTGCCGCTTTTGCGTTGGTAATGGCGGCTTTTATAATTTCCTCAAGCTCCGGTAAAGCGAATTTTAACGAATTTGCTCCAAACGTGTTTGTGCAGACTACGTTGCTGCCGGCATCAAAATACTGACGGTGAATGTCGGTAATAATATCGGGGCGGGTGATGTTCCAGCTTTCGGGCGCCTCGCCGGCTTTAAGACCCTTATTTTGAAGATATGTACCCATACCGCCGTCAAGTAAGACAAGGTTATCTTTTAAAAATTCGGAAAAATTCATAAACTTACTCCTTTTGGGTAATTCCTGCGAATGCGGTAACAGACTTAGACGGGGACATAAGCAGACTCTCATTAAGACTTATGCCGATTTTTTTTGTACATTCAAGCACCGCGAAAATATCTTTTTGGGTTTCAAGCGGCAAATCGCCGTACCCCGGGCTGAAGCGGGGTTTTAATTTGACATTTTGTTCAAGCTCGAAGTCTTTACAAAACAGGTCGCACAGCGACTCAATGCGCTCGGCTCCCAAAGCGTCAATCATTACCGACCTTGCCGGAGAAATTCTGCTGTATTTTGATATAAGCCTATCAATTCCAACCCCTATCGTGGCGGCGAATATCATTACCTCATCACACCCCGCAAGGTTGCCGCTGAGTCCCGACGATTTTACCGAAAACACGCCGAAATCACATATATTATCGCGAATAATTAAAGGGAATTTGCCGTAGCAGACGGTGTATTTAAGCGCAGTATTAACCTCATCAAAACAGGAGTGAAGAAGTTTTTCGGTTTCTTGGTCGGCCGTTTTGCAGCCGGAATACCGCAAAGCCTCCCGCTCATTAAAGGGCGGGGATTTATATGTTTTAGTGATAATCATTCCAATTTCCCCAAAATGTTTGAAAGGTTATCCTGAATTTTTTTAGCAACGTCGGGCTTATTCATGGAATAAACATGAACATTTGTAATACCGTTCGCGAAAAGGTCAATAATCTGGTCTGTGGCGTAGGCAATACCCGCCTGCTTCATGGCTTCGGGGTCGTGGCCGAACTTATCGACAAGGCTTTTAAACCGCTGGGGTATAAAGGAGCCAGACAGCTTAATAGCCCTTTCCACCTGTTTGGCGTTTGTTATGGGCATAATCCCGGGAATAACCGGCACGGTAATGCCGGCCTCCCTAATTTTATAAAGGAAATTGTAAAGCAGGTTATTGTCAAAAAACATTTGCGTTGTTAAAAAATCGCAGCCCGCATCTACCTTTTCTTTTAAATGCCGAATATCGTCCTTTTGGTTTTCGCTTTCGGGATGAATTTCAGGATAGCAGGCTCCGCCCACACAAAAATCATTATCAGAAGATTTAAGTTCGCGTACAAGCTCAACGGCATAATGATAGCACCAGTCTTTTCGGTCGGACGATTTCATATCCTCCGGTATATCGCCACGAAGCGCCATTACGTTTTCTATTCCTGCGGCCTTTATATCTTTAATTCTTTCACTTACGGTTTCCTTTGTGGAGGAAACGCAGGTCAGATGCGCAAGGGAGGGTACACCGTAATGCTCCTTTATGTTTTTTGCAATATCCAAAGTGTAACGGCTGGTACCTCCGCCGGCGCCGTATGTAACGCTCATAAAAGAGGGGCGAAGTGCAGCTATTTCCTGCGTGGCGTTTTTTACACTTTCAAAAGCGGTTTCGGTT
>JBMNVM010000129.1:0-4937 GCA_050946805.1 Acutalibacteraceae bacterium
TATCCCCATACTTTTGCCGGAAATAGAAAAACAGTTTCTCAACTTGCCCTTTAATTTCGCTTTTTTCGCCGCTTGTTTTAAGCCGAATATTCAAAGTTATTTTTAAAACACGGTCAAAAGCGAATTCCTGCTTGGTTTTAGCCGATTCAATTTTAAACTTTTGATTGTTTATATAAAAAATCCCTTTTGTCAGCGAGTCGGTAATAATACCCAAAATATGAGCCTGTTCAAGGTTTAAGGTACAAATCGGGTCATTCCGCCGAAATACCGAAAGCCCGTCCAAAAAAAAGCTGTCGTCCAGCATTTTCATATAGGGCATATAGATTGTATTCATGGGTTTGTTGCTCTCCGACTCTATTTCATAAAAACGGTTGTGGAAATTGGTTCCGGTCTCGTCCCCCACAACCTCGCACATGCTCACAATGTCATACCCCACCGCTACCGATGACAATGGCTTGCAGGACAAAAGCCGATTGGCGTTTTCGGTGTGCACAAACATTAAAGCTAAGTTTATTTCATCGTCGTTATAACAAAAATCAAAAATATCCTTTAGTATTTCTCCCGAAATCCCGTTGCCTATGATTACTGCGGCACAATGGTTGAACATAAGCGGCTGGGTGGTTTTTTTATTGATTTCGGCAAAGGCGCCGTAAACGGTATCCCCCGTTCCGGTAATCAGTTGGCTGTTTTTTTCAAAGGAAAGGTCTTCCGAATTTACAACCACCGCCTCAAGGGTCATTTCAATTTTAGAACCCACGCGGTCAAACCCCAAAGAAGCCACAATATATTCCTGCTTATATGAAGCTATGGTATCCTTAACCGAACAGCCGCTAAATGTCAGCAGCATAATAACGCACAGCAAGGCGGAAAACAGTTTTTTCATTTTCGTTCTCTCCTTCTGCTCCTTATGACGTTGCGGTTGAAGATCGGCCTTTTTACCATGTAATCCCACGGACCTCTCCAAAGTGTATCTTTAAGGCTTTGGATATCCGCTTTTCTTAAAGAGGCCGTATAATCCACCCCGAAGGAGTCAAGAGAAATTATATACATTACCGTAACCGCCGCTCCCGAGATAAAGCCGAAAAGGCCGAAAAGTGCGCTTAATATTACGAATAACAGCCTTAAATAAAACACAGCACCTTTAAGACGCGGTATCATAAGCCCCGCAATTCCGCTAAGGGCTATGACAATAAGCATTGGGGTGCTTATAATCCTTGACTCGACCGCCACCTGACCTACCACAAGACCGCCTACTATGCTCAAGGCATGCCCGAGGCTTTGCGGCATGCGAATACCCGCTTCTTTTAAAACCTCAAAGACGAATATTAAAATAAGGCATTCGGTCATGGGGCCGAAGGGGACACCCCCGCGAAGGCTTGAAACCGAAATCGCAAGCGCTGTGGGCAAGAGTTCTCGATGAAATGAGCTTACCGCTATGAATATCGCGGGTATGCCGATTGCCAGAAAAAACGAAATATAGCGAAGCACCCTGCCGATAGAAGCCACAAGGAAGTTAAGATAATAATCCTCATCCGATTGGAAGTTTTCGGAAAACAAATATGGTACAGTTACCACGACAGGCGTGCCGTCCACCACAATGGCAATCCTGCCTTCAAGCAGCCTTGCCGCGACAATGTCCGGCCGCTCGGTTGTGCCGCTCGTTTTAAAGAGTGAAAAGCGGTGATCCCTTATATTTTCCGCAATATAGTTGGAGTCCAAAACTCCGTCAATGTCTATTAGTGATATTCTGCGTTTTATTTCGGCAATCCTTTTTTTGTCCGCAAGGGAGCCTAAATAGCATATATACACAAGGGTTGAGGTTCTGCGCCCCACCCTTAACATTTCGGTACACAAATCGGGGGTTTGCAGCTTTCTTCGTATCATCGCAAGGTTTAAAAGGGCGGCCTCCTCAAAGCCTTCACGTGGGCCTTGCAGCACCCGCTCGTCCTGAGGTTCGTTAATACCTCTTGTCTTAAAGCCCTTTATATCGACCGTCAAAGCATCCTTGCTTTTGTCAATCAGTATTAAAGCCTCTCCGTAGAAGACAGACTGCAATATGTCGGACACCCTGTTTTGAAGCTTTGCGTCCTTGGTAAAGAGAATTTGGTTTTGAATATACTCCGCCAAAGAGGGGCTTATGTTTACAACGCTGACCGTAATAAGCGGTTTCATAACCGACTCATTTAGCTGCATTGTGTCAATCATCCCGTCAAGATAGACAATGGCGCACTCAAAGCTTAAATGCCGCTCAACCTTGACCCTTTTAATTCTCAGTGTCGAGTCCTTTTTTAAAATATCCTTTATAAGCGCCAAATCACTTTCAAGATTTCCCGAAAGATAAGTATTGTCATAATCCGATATAACTGCTGCCAAATTTACTCACCTGCCTTTGATTTAGTATTCGCTCCAAATTGCGGAAAATTCATAAAACCGCATAAATTTAGGCAGGTGTACTTTGTTGCATAAAAAAGCTTACCTGATTATTAAATCAGGTAAGCTTCTCGATTATTTATTCTTTAAGTGCTCGCTCAATCCATACGAAACCAACATCCAGCGCCTCGTAGAAGCTGTATTTGGTAGTTTCCTTAACTACCCTCTCCTTCTCCGGAAGCTGAATATCGCTTTTCAATAACTGTACCTTAACCTTTTCGGGCATTTCGCCGTTTTCTGTATTTTTTGTTGAAAGAATTTCAAACCTCATCACATGGGACTGGGACATATCCCCGTAATAAATTTCGTTGCCCTTTCTGACAAGCGGTTTATCCTTATAAGTCAGAAAATCTGTTTTTTTCATTTATTTCTGCTCCTCACCCGGCACTTCACCGTAAAGATTAAACCTGAAAAGCATTGTTTCATCTTCCGGATTGGTGCAACGGATGCTTGCTTCTGCAATTTCTGTATTTTTAAGAATTGTGGCAAGACCCAGCATTTGGGAAAGCTTGGATTTTAAATTTAAAATATCTCCTTCGGAAGTTTCAAGATAAACATCTCCGCGGCATCTGTCGATGGCTTTAATGAAATCATCAAAATCAATATTATGAAGATGAATTTTCCTGTTATCCATAATAAAATACCTCCACTTTAATTTATAATAAAGTATAAACTATACAAATAAATATGTCAAGCTAATTAATTTGTTGACAATCGGCCGGTTTTTGAGTACTATATAATCTGTAACGGTATGCTTGGAGGAAAAATTATGGAAAATTCTAAGAAAAGTATGGATACTATTGTAAATTTAGCTAAGGGTCGGGGCTTCATTTTCCCCGGCAGTGAAATATACGGAGGTCTTGCCAATTCATGGGATTACGGCCCGCTTGGCGTTGAGCTTAAAAATAACATAAAAAGGGCTTGGTGGAAGAAGTTCGTACAGGAATGTCCTTACAATGTAGGGCTTGACAGCGCGATTCTCATGAACCCCGAAACATGGGTGGCATCGGGACATCTTGGCGGATTCTCCGACCCGCTTATGGACTGCAAAAACTGCAAAACACGCCACAGAGCCGACAAGCTGATTGAAGATTACGCCGCCGCTAACGGCCTTTCAGACAATCCCGCCGGCATGAGCGACCGGGGAATGATGAATTATATCAAGGAGCATGGTATTGCCTGCCCCGACTGCGGTTCTCATGATTTTACCGACATTCGAAAATTCAACCTTATGTTTAAAACCTTTCAGGGCGTTACGGAGGACAGCGCCTCCACCCTTTACCTTCGCCCCGAAACGGCTCAGGGCATTTTCGTAAACTTTAAGAATATTGCCCGCACCTCCCGCAAAAAGATACCCTTTGGCGTGGGACAAATCGGCAAATCATTCAGAAACGAGATTACCCCCGGCAACTTCATTTTCCGCACCCGCGAATTTGAACAGATGGAGCTGGAGTTTTTCTGCAAGCCCGGCACCGACCTTGAATGGTTCGAATACTGGCGGGGATTCTGCAAAAAATGGCTGCTTGATCTTGGAATTGACGAAAACTCTTTAAGACTTCGCGATCATTCCAAAGAGGAGCTTTGCTTCTATTCAAAGGCGACTACCGACTTTGAATTTCTCTTCCCCTTCGGCTGGGGCGAGCTTTGGGGCATTGCCGACCGCACCGATTACGACCTTACCCAGCACAGCAACCACTCGGGCGAATCCATGGAATACTTTGATCCCGAAACCAACGAGAAATATATTCCCTATGTTATTGAGCCCTCTCTTGGAGCCGACCGCGTGCTTCTTGCCTTCCTTTGCAACGCCTATGATGAGGAAACCGACGAAAAGGGCGAAACACGTGTTGTGCTGCGCCTGCATCCGGCACTGGCGCCCGTTAAGGCCGCAGTTCTGCCCCTTTCCAAAAAGCTGTCCGAGCAGGCGAGCGAGATTTACAGCCAGCTTTCAAAATATTTTAATGTTGATTTTGACGATGCCGGTTCGATAGGCAAACGCTACCGCCGTCAGGACGAAATCGGTACACCGCTTTGTATTACCTATGACTTTGATTCTCAGAATGATAACTGCGTAACGGTGAGAAACAGGGATACCATGGCGCAGGAAAGAATTTCTATAGAATCTCTTAAGGAATACATTGAGAATTTTATCCGATTTTAAATGGAGACTTATATGACTTCTGTTCAGATTTTAACTATGGTCGCCGGGTTGCTTGGCGGTCTTACCTTTTTCCTTTACGGAATGTCGGTAATGTCGTCAGGACTTGAAAGCGTTTCCGGCGGAAAACTTGAACGTACCCTTAAAGAGGTTACCAAGCGCCCAGTTTTCAGTTTTGCGCTTGGTGCCGGCATTACCATAGCCATTCAGTCTTCATCCGCAATGACGGTTATGCTTGTAGGCTTAGTAAACTCAAGAATAATATCTTTTGCGGATACATTCCAGATTATAATGGGTTCCAATGTAGGGACAACCCTTACCTCTTGGATACTGATACTTACCGGAATTA
>JBMNVM010000130.1:0-4898 GCA_050946805.1 Acutalibacteraceae bacterium
ATTCCGAAACGCTTGAGGATATGGTTGTCTACCGCGCCCTGTACGGCGACGGCGGGCTGTGGGTCAGACCCGCTTCAATGTGGAATGAAGCCGTACAAAGGGACGGTAAAAGTTTTAAAAGGTTCGAGTATATAAAGGATTAAAAAAGGAGGGGAAAAATGTCAGGACGTACAATCGCGGCGATTGCCACACCCGCGGGCAACGGTGCCCTTGGGGTTATCAGAATTTCCGGAGATAACGCAATAGCTATTGCCGATAAAGTGTTTTTCCCCTTTTCCAAAAAAACTTTAAGCCAGCTTAAAGGCTATACCGCCGCATACGGTGTCATTAAGGACGGCGACAATGTTCTGGACGACGGCGTGGCGCTGGTTTTTCGCGCTCCGCACAGCTACACCGGCGAGGACACGGTGGAAATATCGGTTCACGGCGGCAGTTTGATGCTTAGAAGCGTGCTTCGCTTAATCCTGGACAATGGCGCTTACCCTGCGGCAGGCGGCGAGTTTACAAAGCGCGCCTTTTTAAACGGGAAAATGGATCTTACCAAAGCCGAAAGCATAATGGGGCTGATCTCGGCCAAAAGTGATGCCGAACTGCGGCTTTCAAGATCGGCGCATTTGGGAAGGACGGCCGAAAAAATTGAAAAAATCGTTGAGAAACTTACCAAAGCCGATGCGGCAATTTCAGTTTTTTCGGATTACCCCGATGAGGACATAGAAGGGCTTGACACCGAAAGCTTTTCTGCTATGCTAAAGAACGCCCGCGACGACCTTGGCGAAATGCTTTCTACCTACGATGCCGGACGGGTTTTGCGGGAAGGTATTAGAACCGTTATTGTGGGCAAGCCGAATGTCGGCAAATCTACACTTATGAATATGTTAAGCGGCACCCGCCGCTCGATTGTTACCCACATTGCCGGAACTACACGAGATGTTATTGAGGAAACCGTAACGGTAGGTGATGTTCTGCTGCGGCTTGCCGATACGGCAGGTATTCGCGAAACTGATGACGAGGTGGAGAGCATTGGCGTACAGTTGGCACTTGAGCGGCTTGATACCGCACAGCTAATACTTGCGGTCTTTGATTACAGCGACACTTTGGACGACAATGACCGTCTGCTGCTTGAGAACATAAAGAACAGAAATACGATTGTTATAATAAACAAAACCGATCTTTCGCCCCGCATTGATATGTCGGCCTTTGAAGGGTTTAAAACAGTAAAAATTTCCGCAAAGGAAAACGAAGGGTACGAAGAGCTTGTAAAAGCTATTGCCGAAATTTCCGGAACGGCGAATTTAAGCCCCGACAGTGCGGTGCTTATCAACGAACGGCAGCGTTTTTGCGCGCAAAAAGCATTGGACAGTATTGACGAAGCCTATAAAGCGCTTATAAACGGCCATACGCTTGATGCGGTCGGCATATGCGTGGACGATGCTTTGGCAAGCCTTTTCGAGCTTTCGGGCAAGCGGGTTGCAAACGAGGTGGCCGACGAAATCTTCCGCAGCTTTTGCGTGGGGAAATAAATGTGGAAAAATTAGAAAACTACAATTTAAATACATCTATACATCACATAAAAACAAACCGAACAGAATATTAACTGTTCGGTTTATTTTATTTAAGCTTCCTTTCACCTTAAATAGGATGGATATATACAAAAAACTACCGGCATGGCCGGTAGTTTTGTTTTATATTATAAATATAAAATATTATTTATTTGCCATTGCGGCAACTTCGGCTGCGAAGTCGTCAGAACGCTTCTCAAGACCTTCGCCCTTTTCAAAGCGGACAAAGGAGAGAATCTTAATGTCGGCACCAAGCTCCTTGGCGGTCTTTTCAATATACTTGCCGACGGTAAGGTCGCCGTCAATAACATACTGCTGCTCAACAAGGCAGTTTTCTTTATAATATTTACCGATTTTGCCGTCAACAATCTTAGCAAGAACAGCTTCGGGCTTGCCTGCCATTTTGGGGTCTTCCTTCATCTGGGAGATGAGGATTTCCTTCTCTTTCTCAAGAACTTCAGCAGGAACGGAAGCTTCGTCCAGATATGCGGGATTCATTGCCGCAATCTGCATGGCAACATTTTTGCCCATTGCGACAAAGTCGGCATTGTCAGCCGCAAGGTCAGTTTGGAAGTTTACCAAAACACCGATCTTTCCACCAGCATGAACATAGGAAACAATCTTGCCCTCCATGCGGACAAAGCGACGGATTTTAATATTTTCACGAACGGCAAGGAACAAATCCTGAACCATTTCCTCAACCGTTTTGCCGTCCTTTTCGCACTTCAAAAGCGCGTCAACATCAGCCGGGTTCTGTTGCGCAATAACGGCCGCAACCTCAGAGGCCAAAGCCTTGAAGCCATCGCTGTTGGCAACGAAGTCGGTCTCGCTGTTAAGCTCAACCACAACGCCGATACCGTCCTTGCAGTATGCGCAAACGGTACCCTCCGCAGCAATACGTCCTGCCTTCTTTGCCTGAGAAGCAAGACCTTTCTCGCGAAGGTAATCTACGGCTGCATCCATATCACCATTTGTCTCGGTAAGGGCCTTTTTGCAGTCCATCATACCGCAACCGGTTTTTTCTCTTAAAGCCTGTACGTCTTTAGCAGTAAAAGCCATTAGTCTTTCCTCCGAATTCTAAATTATTCCGCGTCTGCAGTTTCTTCTGCCGCTTCGGCTACTACTTCTTCCATGGATACGGCAGCTGCTTCTTGCGCCGGCTCCTCAGCCGCGTTTTCTGTGGCGGCGGTGCCCATTTCGGTGCCCTGTCTGCCCTCGATTACGGCGGCGGCGATGGTTTCGGCAATCAGCTTAACGGCGCGGATAGCATCGTCGTTACCCGGAATGACCGCATCGATTTCATCGGGATCGCAGTTGGTGTCAACAATAGCGACAATCGGAATACCGAGCTTCTTAGCCTCGGCAACGGCGATTCTTTCTTTACGCGGGTCAACAATGAACAAGGCGGAAGGAAGTCTCTTCATATCCTGAATTCCGCCGAGGAATTTTTCAAGTCTTTCAATTTCAAGGTTGAGCTTTATAACCTCCTTCTTGGGGAGCAGCTCAAAGGTGCCGTCATCACGCATGTTGCGCAGATGATTAAGGCGTGCGATTCTTGTGCGAATGGTTGAGAAGTTTGTAAGCATACCACCCAGCCAACGTGCGTTGACATAAGGCATGCCGCAGTGCTCCGCTTCCTCCTTGATTGAGGACTGAGCCTGCTTTTTGGTACCTACGAAAAGGATTTCTCCGCCTTCAGCCGCGATATCGCGAACAAACATGTAAGCTTCGTTGAGCTTTCTAACCGTTTTCTGAAGGTCGATAATGTAAATACCGTTACGTTCTGTGAAAATGTACTCTGCCATTTTCGGGTTCCAGCGTCTTGTCTGATGTCCGAAATGAACACCGGCTTCAAGAAGCTGTTTCATTGTTACTACTGCCATTTGTTTTTCCTCCTAAGGTTTTTCCTCCATCCCGCAAATTCGGCAAAAATCGCCCCAAAGCAGTGCGACACCTTACGCCTAATGCGGAATGTGTGTTTTATATTTGCCATTTTACCAATAGCTAAAAAATTATATCACAAACCTCAAATAATTGCAAGTAATTTTTCAAAAAGTTGGGAAATTATCGTAAATCGGGCGTTATTGACTTTAATACTTTTGTGTGTTAAAATCAAGATGGTTTTCCAAGGAGGGAGTACTGTTTATGGATAAAAACGAATTTACCGATCAGTTGTTTGACGCGATACTGACACTTAAAACCCGCGAGGAATGTCGCAAATTCTTCAAGGATGCCTGCACCCCTAAGGAAATAGCAGCCATTGCCCAACGCTTTGTTGTGGCAAAAATGCTTCATAACAAATGTGTTTACAGTGAGATAATCGAGGCCACGGGCGCCAGCACCGCGACCATAAGCCGTGTTAGCAGGGCGATAAACGAAGGCTTTGAAACCGCCTTTAAAAGGTTAGAGGAAAATGAGTAGCTACCGCCACTTTGCCGCTGTTTATGACCGATTGATGCGGGATGTGGACTACAACGCAAGAACCGATTATCTTTTACGCCTTTTTAAAGAGTTCGGCGCCGTCCCGACCCTTCTTTTGGACCTTGCCTGCGGCAGCGGCGGCTTTTCCAATCTTTTTTCAAAAAAGGGTATTGAGGTAATCGGGGTTGATATGTCGGAAGAAATGCTGTCGGTCGCAAGGCAAAATTCATATGATATGGGAACCGACGTGCTGTACCTTTGCCAAAGTGCGGAAAAACTGGATCTTTACGGCACGGTGGACGGCGCTATATGCTGTCTTGACAGCCTGAATCACATAACCGATAAGGAAAAGCTTTTGGCGGCGGTAGAGAGGGTAGCGCTTTTTTTGGAAAAAGACTGTCTTTTTATTTTTGATGTCAACACCGAGTACAAACACAGAGAAATTTTGGCCGACAACACCTTTGTGATTGACGAGGATGACCTTTACTGTGTCTGGCAAAACAGATTTATACCGCAAAAGCTTACAACCGAAATAACCCTTGATTTTTTTGTGAAAACCGGCAAATTTTACACGCGTTCCGGCGAAAGGTTTTTCGAGCGGGCATACACTCCCGCCGAGCTTGATGAAATTTTGAAAACCGCAGGCTTTAAAATTGAGGCGGTTTATGATGATATGACCGAAAACCCGCCGCATGACACCAGCCAGCGTGTGGTTTATGTTTGCAGAAAAAGTTAATATTACACATAAAAATGCGTTTTGAGGAAACTCAAAACGCATTTGCTATATAATTAAGACTGTATCGTTCCCTGCCGGTTTTATCGATTTCAAGCAGAACCTCCGCCACGTCAAAACGGGGCTGAAGGTCGAAATGTGCTTCGGCTTTGGATAAATAATCCTCGGCCGTTAAGATAATTCTT
>JBMNVM010000131.1:0-4830 GCA_050946805.1 Acutalibacteraceae bacterium
GGCAAGGAGATATTCAGGCAGGTAACCGAGCTTACGGAATATGCCCGAAATGAAATTAATCATATCGGTGATTACTACGCCTACGGCAAGGAGCTTATAAACGGTGACAGCATATATGATTTTGACCTGACGAAGCTTTCGGTAAACACGCTGGATATTGGTCTTGCGGGCATTGAGGTTTACGACCTGTTAAGGGATGAATACGATATCCAAATTGAGTTTGGCGATCTTGGCAACATTTTAGCTTATGTATCGGTCGGGGATAACTATAAAAACATAGAGCGGCTAATCGGCGCTTTGGCGGAAATTCGGCGTATTTACAAAAAGGATAAGGTTTCTCTTATGAAATACGAATATATAAGTCCGCTTGTGGTTATGCCCCCGCAACAGGCCTTTTATTCGGATAAAAAAAGCGTGGATATTAAAGACAGCGCCGGCGAGATATGCGGCGAGTTCGTGATGTGCTACCCGCCCGGTATTCCGGTTTTGGCTCCCGGGGAGCGGGTAACAAAGGATATTGTGGATTATATTCTTTACGCCAAGGAAAAGGGCTGCTCCCTTACCGGAACGGAGGACATCACCGTCAGCAAATTGAAGGTTTTAAAGGAGAAGGCAAATGGAGCTTTGGTACAGTGAAATGCATACCGAGAATGTCAAGTTGTCCATTAAGGTGGATAAACACATCTGTTCAATACAGAGTGATTTTCAGCGTATAGATGTTTTCGATTCGCCTGAATTCGGCCGTTTTTTGACCCTTGACGGGATTATGATGCTGACCGAAAAGGATGAGTTTATCTATCACGAAATGATAACCCATGTTCCATTGGCGATTCACGAAAATCCGCAGAGTATTCTGGTTATCGGCGCCGGAGACGGCGGCGTTATACGGGAACTGGCAAAGTACGAATGCATAAAGTCTATTGATATGGTGGAAATCGACCCGATGGTGGTTGAGGCATGTAAAAAATATCTGCCAAAAACCGCAAGCGGATTTGAGGATTCACGCCTTAAAATCTATTATCAGGACGGACTAAAGTTTGTCAGAGACAGCTATGATAAATACGATATTATAATTGTTGATTCAACCGACCCGTTTGGCCCGGGAGAAGGACTCTTTACAAAGGAGTTTTACGGCAACTGCTTTAAGGCGCTTAAAAGTGACGGCATAATGGTAAATCAGCACGAAAGTCCCTTTTACAAGGGCGATGCCGAGGCCATGAAGCGGGCGCACAACCGGATTGTCAAGTCCTTCCCGATAAGCAGGGTATATCAGGCGCATATCCCGACCTATCCCTCGGGACATTGGCTGTTCGGTTTCGCTTCCAAAAAATATCATCCCACAAAAGATTTAAAGGCAAAACGGTGGCAGGAGCTTAATATTAAAACAGACTACTACAATACCAACCTGCACAAGGGCGCCTTTTATCTGCCCACATATGTGGAAAGGATTTTAAAGGAGTGTGAAGGGGATGAATAGAAATATACACACCTTTATCGGCTGTGATGCCGAATACGGCGAGTCGGATATTGTGATTTTCGGAGCCCCGTTTGACGGCACAACCTCTTTCAGACCCGGAACACGCTTTGGCCCTTCTGCCATACGTAATGATTCTTTCGGGATCGAAACATATTCTCCTTATCAGGACAAGGATTTGTCCGAGCTTAGGGTTTGTGATATAGGTGATTTGGAACTGCCATTTGGCAACACTGAAAGGGTGCTGAATAAAATAGAGGATACGGTAAACACGCTTTTGAATGACAAAAAAACTCCCGTAATGCTTGGCGGGGAGCATTTAATAACCTTAGGCGCAGTTAAAGCCGCACTCCAAAGATACCCCGATTTGCATATTATCCACCTTGATGCCCACACCGATTTAAGGGCCGAATATCTTGGCGAAAAGTTCTCACATTCGACCGTTATGCGAAGGATATGGGAGCTGGTGGGAGACGGTAAAATATATCAGTTCGGTATTAGAAGCGGAGAAAAACACGAGTTTGAGTTTGCGAAAAAGCATACCTTTTTGCAAAAGTTTACCCTTGACGGGTTTGACAAAACGGTTGAACGGCTAAAGGATAAGCCGGTGTACTTTTCCTTGGATTTAGATATACTTAACCCGAGTATTTTTTGCGGAACGGGAACGCCCGAAGCCGGCGGGGTAACATTTACGGAGCTTTTGGATGCAATTTTATGCCTTAAAGGGCTTAATATAGTGGCCTGCGATATTAATGAGCTGGCACCGAATTACGACCAAAGCGGCGTTTCAACGGCGGTAGCCTGCAAACTTTTAAGAGAAATATTATTTATTTTGTAAAGGAGAACAAAATGGGAAAAGCTTTAATTATCGGTTGCGGAGGAGTAGCATCCGTAACAATTCACAAGTGCTGCCAAAACAGCGAGGTTTTTGAGGAAATAATGATTGCCTCAAGAACAAAGAGTAAATGCGATGCATTAAAGGAAAAACTTGCTCCCACTACAAAAACGGGCATTACCACCGCACAGGTAAATGCCGACAATGTGGACGAGCTTGTGGCGTTGATCAACAGCTTTAAGCCTGATGTTGTTATAAACCTTGCGCTTCCGTATCAGGATTTAAGCATAATGGATGCCTGCCTTAAAACCAAAACACATTATCTTGATACCGCGAATTACGAGCCGCCGGACACCGCGAAGTTTGAATACAAGTGGCAGTGGGCTTATCGCGACAAGTTCAGGCAGGCCGGCATTTGCGCCGTTCTGGGCTGCGGTTTTGACCCCGGTGTTACCGGTGTATTTTCCGCTTATGCGCAAAAGCACCATTTTGATGAAATTCATAATATTGATATTCTTGACGCAAACGCCGGCGACCACGGCTATCCTTTTGCGACAAACTTCAATCCGGAAATAAATATTCGCGAGGTAACGGCAAAGGGAAGCTATTGGGAAAACGGAAAATGGGTCGAGACCGAGCCGCTTGAGATAAAAAGGGTGTACGATTTCCCGCAAATCGGGGAAAGGGATATGTACCTGCTGCACCACGAAGAGCTTGAAAGCCTTGCACTGAACATTAAAGGCATTAAAAGAATACGTTTCTTTATGACCTTTGGTCAAAGCTATTTAACCCATTTAAAATGTCTTGAAAATGTCGGAATGACTTCGATAGAGCCGATAGATTTTAACGGGCAGAAGATAGTACCTCTCCAGTTTTTAAAGGCGGTACTGCCCGACCCGGCGTCTTTGGGACCAAGAACAAAGGGTAAGACAAATATCGGCTGCATATTCAAAGGAATAAAGGACGGCAAGGAGAAAACCTACTACCTTTACAATGTCTGCGACCACGAGGAATGTTACAAAGAGGTCGGCAGCCAAGCCGTAGCCTATACGACAGGTGTGCCTGCCATGATTGGCGCAATGCTGATTATGAAAGGAATATGGAACAAGCCCGGCGTTTACAATGTTGAGGAATTTGATCCCGACCCGTTTATGGATGCGCTAAACAAATGGGGACTTCCGTGGCATGAGGACTTTAACCCCCAATTGGTTGATTGATTATGAATTTTGATAAAATTAAAATTCAAACACCATATTATGCGGTTGACCAAGGTCTGCTTATAAAAAACCTTGAAATATTAAAATCCGTGTCGGACAGGGCAGGCTGCAAGATACTGCTTGCGCAAAAAGCCTTTTCGATGTTTTCTACCTATACGCTTATAAAACAGTATCTTGCCGGTACTGCCGCCAGCGGACTATATGAAGCAAGGTTAGGGTTTGAAGAGATGGGCGGCGAGACCCATATTTTCTCCGCCGCCTATAATCCGCATGAAATGGATGAAATCTGCCGCATTTGCGACCATATTGTCTTTAACTCCTTTTCGGAACTTCAAAGATACAAGGACAAGGTTTTAAAATACGGTAAGGAATGCGGAATCCGAATCAACCCTGAGTATTCAACTCAAAACAATTCCATATATGACCCTTGCAGTTACGGCTCGCGATTGGGAGTTACCTTGAAAAATTTCAGGGAGGATTTACTTGAAGGGGTTAGCGGACTTCATTTTCACACCTTGTGCGAACAAAACAGCGATGCTTTAAAAATAACCCTAAAAGCGGTGGAGGAAAAGTTCGGGAAATATCTTACTAAAATGAAATGGGTAAACTTCGGCGGCGGACATCATATCACAAGGGCGGATTACGATATCGAAACGCTTATAAATTGCATTGTGGATTTTAAAAATAAGTACAGTGTTGATGTTTACCTTGAACCGGGCGAAGCCGTTGCATATAATGCCGGCTATTTGGTTTCCGCCGTTTTGGATGTTGTTAATAACGATATAAATATTGCCATTCTTGATACATCGGCGGCCTGCCATATGCCCGATGTGCTGGAAATGCCGTATAGGCCGCATGTAATGAATTCGGCGCCGGCCAATCAAAAGCCGTTTACCTACCGCTTGGCTGGACCTACCTGCCTTGCGGGGGATATTATAGGGGATTATTCCTTTGACCGACCGTTGAAAGCAGGGGATAAGCTGGTATTTTGCGATATGGCCATATACTCTATGGTGAAAAACAATACCTTTAACGGAATGAGACTGCCCTCCATTGTTCTTTTGGATGAAAACAAGGCGGTTAAGGTAATAAAAGAATTCGGATACAATGATTTTAAAATGCGTTTGTCATAGAAAGTATAACCTCCGGCCAAGCCGGAGGTTATGACTTATTTAACTATTTTATCAGGGCGATTCCTTCTTTCAAGGTGTCGGCATTAATGGCGCCCTGCGCTCCGGTTACGATATAGCCCTCTTTATCGATAAATATCGTCGTGGGGATAGAGGTAATACCGTAATTATACG
>JBMNVM010000132.1:0-4826 GCA_050946805.1 Acutalibacteraceae bacterium
GAATCATCCTGAAGCTTTTTGTTGCAAAGCTGCCAAACCTCCTCGGCTGTCTCGCCGTTTAGCACACCGTCATAATCAAAATAACGCTTAAGCTCAAGATGTGTCCAGTGATACATCGGGTTTCCGATTGCTTTAGGCAGCATTTCGGCAAAATGCCGGAACTTTGTGCAGTCGTCCGCATCGCCGGTGATTTCGTTTTCGGGCACACCGTTGCTGCGAATAAGCCGCCATTTATAATGGTCGCCGCCAAGCCATACCTGTGTTATGTTTTGGAATTTGCGGTTTTCGTAAATTTCCTGCGGATTTATATGACAGTGGTAGTCAATAATGGGCATTTCCTCCGCATACTTGTGGTACAAAACCTTTGCCGTTTTGTTTTTTAAGAGAAAATCTTCTTTGATGAATTTCATACTTATATCTCCTTTTTAAATGTTTCCCTTTCAATTAGTTTTGCCGATATAACCGTTTTACCGGGAACCGATTTGTGCTTTGCTATATCGTCAAGCATTCGCACCGCCGTTTCGCACATTACCTCTATCATATTGTCAACACTGGTAAGGGGCGGGTTGGTACATTCGGCGATTATTGAGTTATTAAAGCCTATAACCGGTAAAGTTATACCGGTTTTTCGCAAAGCGTTAAGCGCCGCCGCGGCCAACAAATCCTCCGAAGCCATAACGGCATCAAACTCTGTATTTAAGGCGATAAGTTCGCTTATTTTATCACAAACCGAGCTTACCGAGCGTTCCACACGAAAAGCCAACTGATTTTCTTTATTTATACCACATTCCAAACACCCTTCAACAAAACCCGAAAGCTTTTCATTTCCGCTGTAGGTCGCCGTATCGTATAAATAAAGAATTTTTTTGCAGCCGGCGGCATAAAGATTTTTTACATTTTGCCGCACCGCGCCGCGCTCGTCGCAGACAACGCAGTAGACATTCGGAAGGTCGATGTACCCGTTTATTATAATGATCGGCAAACGCTGTGCCGCGCTTCGTATATGCGAATTGTCGCTTTCCTCTTTAAAGGCCGAGCCTATCAGCACAATGGCATCTACCCTGCGGCCGACCATGTAGGAAAGGCTGCTTTTTTTGTCGGACAGGTTGTTGCCGGTACATTTAAGCACTATATCCTTGTGCTGCTTTTTTAAAAGCCGCTCAATGCTGCCCACGGCGTTTGCGTAGAACGGGTCGGTAATGTCGGTGCAAAGTACACCAATCATCCGCATGCTGTTAAGCCCTAAACCGCGGGCGAAGGCGTTGGGGACATACCCCTCCCGTTCCATTGTTGCTAATACCTTTTGCTTTGTTTTTTCGCTTACTTTGGGGCTGTTGTTTATAACTCTTGAAACGGTCGCAATAGAAACCTGCGCCTTTTTGGCAATATCGTATATGTTCAAGACATCACTCCTTTTTGTAAGCGTTTACACAAGTATTATATATGTTATTCGCTGTAATTTCAAGATGTTATTGACTTTTTGTAAAATTATTTTATAATAAAAGTGTAAGTATTTACATTTTGGAGGTATTATTGTGGAGCATATAACCGAAAAATTTTCACGTACTAAAAAACGTCCCATTCGTGTTGTCCAGTTCGGCGAAGGCAATTTTCTTCGCGCTTTTGTGGATTATATGATTGATATTGCAAATGAAAAGACGGATTTTGACGCGGGTATTGCTATTTTAAAGCCGATTTCCTTCGGCAATTTAGAAGCTTTTAAAAAGCAGGATAATTTATATACTGTAATTTTAAGGGGCAAGGAAGGCGGCAAGGTTATAAACGACAGCCGTGTTATAACATCGGTTGAAAAGGTGCTTGACTGTGCCGATGATTATGACGAGTTTATGGAACTTGCCACTGTTCCTTCGGTACGCTTTGTCGTTTCAAACACCACCGAAGCCGGCATTACCCTTGACCTTTCGGACGGTATGGAAGGCTTGCCCAAAACCTATCCCGGAAAGCTTACAAAATTTTTGTATCACCGCTACACCGCATTTTCGGGCGCCGCTGATAAGGGGCTTATAATTCTGCCCGTAGAGCTTATAGAGGATAACGGCAAAAAGCTTAAGGAGTGCGTATTGGCGCTTTCAAAGCAGTGGAATTTGCCGGATGAATTTTTAAGCTGGGTAAACGAGGCAAACATTTTTTGCAGCACCCTTGTTGACCGTATTGTTACCGGCTATCCGAGAGGGGAGGCCGATAAAATCTGCCAGGAGCTCGGTTACAAGGATGAGCTGCTTGATGTCGGCGAACCGTTTGCCCTTTGGGTTATTGAAAGCGATAAGGACATAAGCGGCGAGCTGCCCCTTGCAAAGGTAGGGCTTCCCGTAATTTTCACAAACGATCAGCGACCCTACCGCGAGCGTAAAGTAAGGGTCTTAAACGGCGCGCACACCTCATCGGTACTGGCCGGATACCTTTACGGCCTTGATATTGTAAGAGACTGCATGCATGATGCGGTTATGGGCGAATTCATCCGCCGCATAGTAAATGAGGAAATCGTTCCGCAGGTAAAGCTGCCGCGCAAAGAGGTGGAGGACTTTGCCGCCTCGGTTTACGAGCGCTTTGAAAACCCCTTTATAGACCATGCGCTGCTTTCAATCTCCCTTAATTCGGTTTCAAAATGGAAAGCCCGTGTACTGCCGTCTTTTAAGGATAATTATAAAGAGGAGGGCAAATTGCCAAAGCTTTTAACCTTCTCATTTGCGGCGCTGCTGGCGTTTTATTCTTCGTCCGACCTTAAGGAGGACGGCCTGCACGCCAAAAGGGCCGACGGCACCGAATACGTTGTGCTTGACAACCGCGAAGTGCTTGAGTTTTTTGCGCAAAACAGCGTAAAAGACGATAGCGATTATGTAACCGCCGTAGCCTCGAATATTGATTTCTGGGGCGAGGATTTGACCTGCTATGACGGATTTACAAAAACGGTTACCGATTGGCTTAAAAAGATAAAGGCAGACCCCGCGGCGGCGCTTAAAGAGGTATTGGCGTTATGAAGTTTATAAAAATTCATAAAAAAGATAATGTGGCGGTTGCCCTTACTGAAATAAAAAAGGGTGAAAGTGTGGAGGTTGACGGTGTTGCCGTTGTCGCCGCCGATTATATCCCGTCGGGGCATAAAATCGCGCTTGCCGGCATAAACAAGGGCGAAAACATTATCAAATACGGCTTCCCGATAGGCCACGCAAAGCAGGATATTGCTGCCGGAAGCCACGTTCACACCCATAACACCAAATCCAATTTGGGAAATCTGCTGTCATACACATATAATCCTTCCTTTACCGAGCTTGAAGCGCAAAAACCGCGAAGCTTTATGGGATATAAGCGGCCGGACGGGAAAGCAGGTATCAGAAACGAGGTTTGGATTATCCCGACCGTTGGCTGTGTAAACTCGATTGTTCGGGCGATAGAGCAGGAATCGCAGGAGTTTAAAACCGATAATATTGACGGTATTTACTCCTACTGCCATCCTTACGGCTGTTCACAGCTTGGTGATGACCAGCTTAATACCTTGAAATTCCTTTGCGGACTTATCCGCCACCCAAACGCCGGAGCGGTCTTGGTGGTGGGGCTGGGCTGCGAAAACGGAAATATTGAGGAGCTTAAAAAGCAGCTTGGCGATTATGACGAGCAGCGGGTTCGGTTTATGGTATGCCAAGAGCATAATGACGAAATTGCTGAAGGGATAAGGCTTGTAAAGGAACTTTGTAAGTTTGCCGACAGGTTTTCACGTACCGAGTGCCCCGTATCCGATCTTGTGATAGGGCTTAAATGCGGCGGTTCGGACGGTTTTTCCGGCATTACCGCCAATCCACTTTTGGGCGCGGTGTCTGATAAATTAATCGCTCAGGGCGGAAGCTCCATTTTGACCGAGGTGCCCGAAATGTTCGGGGCGGAGACAATTTTAATGAACCGCTGCCGAAATGAAAAGCTGTTTGAAAAAACGGTGGAGCTTATCAACGGCTTTAAGGAATACTTTATGAAATACGGCGAAAAGACCGATGAAAACCCCTCGCCCGGCAACAAGGCAGGAGGAATCACCACCCTTGAGGATAAGTCTTTGGGCTGCGTTCAAAAGGGCGGAATTGCGCCGGTTGTGGATGTACTCGGCTACGGGGAGCCTATACACAAGAAAGGGCTTTCGCTCCTGCGGGCACCCGGCAACGACCTTGTGGCTTCAAACGCGCTGGTAGCATCGGGTGCACATATGGTGCTTTTTACCACGGGGCGGGGAACACCCTTCGGCTGTCCGGTACCCACTGTTAAAATATCAAGCAACTCGGCTCTTGCCGAAAACAAAAAGGCATGGATAGATTTTGATGCAGGCCGTATGCTTGACGGTGTGCCCATGGAAAGCCTTGCCGATGAGTTTTTTGAATATATTATAAGTGTTGCTTCGGGCAAAGCAAAAACTAAATCTGAAAGCCTTGACAAGCACGACCTTGCAATCTTTAAGGACGGAGTAACACTGTAAGTCATATAATAAAAAGTCCGTAACTTTCGGGTTGCGGACTTTTTATTTTTTGGCGGAAAAAGAAGGTTTCTATACTTGTATTAATATAAAAACTATTGTAAGATTACAGTGTAGGTAAATTTTGCTGAAATTAAAGCACAGAGGTATGTCTATGAAAAAGATAATAGTATTATTTAAAACCCATCTTGATATTGGGTTTACTGATTTCAGCTTTTCTGTTGTAGAAAGGTATAATAAAAAATATATACCCGCCGCCATTGACGTTGCAGAAGAAATAGCCCAATCTGGCAGGAAAGAGGGCTTTGTCTGGACAACCGGAAGTTGGCTTATATATCAGTATCTAAAAAAT
>JBMNVM010000133.1:0-4826 GCA_050946805.1 Acutalibacteraceae bacterium
ACCGCCGCCGCTGCCAAAGCAAGTGTTAAAAACAACGCGACCGCTCTTTTACGCGCTGCCTTGCGCCTTCTTCTTTGGCGCCTTAAATTGTAAACTTCCGTGCTGTTGTATTCACTCATATTACTCACCAGATTCTATCATATCAAAGGTTATTACCACCTTGAAAAGGTCCCCGTCCACCGCAAGATTCAGCTTTCCGCCCTGAATTTCCACAAGGCTGTTAGCGATGGACAGCCCCAGTCCGCTGCCTTCGGTGTTTCTTGATCTATCGCCCCTGACAAAGCGTTCAAGAAGCTCTTCGGCGGAAATATTAAGCTCGAATTTAGAAATGTTGCGGAAGGTTATTAAAACCTTTTTGTCGGTTTTCTCGACATCTATATAAACCCTCGTTTCGGGCAGGGCGTATTTGCATACATTGTTAAGCAGATTATCAAAAACTCTCCACAAATGCCGCGGGTCAGCCATGATTTTAATTCCCTTTTCCCTTACGGTCAAAACAGGGCGAAGGTTTGCGTTTTGAAGACGGTCATCAAACTCGCCAAGCACTTGGGAAAGTAGCATTTCAAGGTCGCAGGGCGCCAAATTTACCTCCAGACAGCCGCTTGAAGCTTTTGAAGCCTCCACCAAATCTTCCACAAGCTTTTTAAGCCTGTTAGATTGGCGCTCCAGAACCTCGATATACTGTTTTGCAGTATGGTTGGATATTTCCTCTTTTTTTATTAAATCAACATAGTTGATTATGGATGTAAGCGGTGTTTTAATGTCGTGAGAAACGTTGGTGATAAGCTCGGTTTTAAAGTATTCGCTTCTCATCTTCTCGTTTATGGCCGACTGCAAGCCCTGATTAATATTGTTAAGGCTTTCGGCAAAGGATTTAAAATCCCCAAACATATATTTAGTATCAATTTTATGTTCAAGGTCTCCAGAGGCTATGCGCTCTCCTCCCTGCTTTATCTTTTGAAGCATAATAGCCGCATAGACTACGCCTGTAATAAAGACAATATTCGCTATAAAAATAAGGAATACCAGAATATCCGGATCCATCCAGCTTAAATTAGCAAGAATAAAAAATCCCCAAAATTCCATAAAAAGAAAGGCAATGATAAGATAAACAGTTTTCTTTATAAGCGGCAAATTATGAAAAAGATAATAAAGCCAAGCGAAAAATTTTTTCATTTGCCGTAACCCGAAAGCGAAATAACGATTTACAAGTGAGTTTTTGAATAAAGTGTCGGTTTTAATTCTGACCGCAACACTTAACAAATATGAAAGACCCAGGAAATAATCGATACTTCCCACGATTACCAGCACAACCAAAGCAACAGCGCGTTTGTACGAAAATGCGTCAACTGTTATAATGCTTAATACTGCGGCAAAAATCATAAAAACGGTGTAAATATCTATCGGTATACGGTCAAGGTAATTAAGTCCCAGCTGACCGTCAGGACTATGTCCCGCAGCGCAGAAAAGGTAACAAACAAGGACAACCGCGCCGACCAAAGCCAGCAGCATTAAAAAAATCATTGTGTATTTAAGCTTAAAACCCAGTGCGATTATTTTTGTAACAGTAGAAAAAATATCATTCTTTACCATGTCCTTTGCCACATACACATAAGTATCCGAATAATATTTTTCCTGCCTATCAACAAAGTAACTGCCATAACCGTCAGATACATAACGGTCGGAATAACTATTTAACTTTTCGTGTGCGGAGGCTATATATTCCTGCCCGCCGTAGTTGCTTTGTAGTATTTTTCCGGTAGTTTCGTCCTTTATCACATAATATATATTTTTATCCTTATAGTATTTTTCAAGGTCAACATCTTTTAGAATCAGCGAATTAATATATCTCGCCTCATTCTCCGCCATTTCGGTTAAAATCTCACCGGTAACGGTTTCGACATTGCTTAAATAGAACTTATAATACGCCATTAAAGCAACACTTACGGCAGAAAAAGCAAAAATCAGTATCATAACATAAGACATGATAAATGCCGTAATCTTTGCCGGAATGCTGCCTGTGAGTCTTTTCATAAAAATTACCCTTCCATGATATACCCGTGCGCCCACACAACCTTAAGGTATCTCGGTTCCGCAGGGTTTATCTCGATTTTCTCCCTTAAATGTCTGATATGTACCGCTATTGTCCTTTCAGCCCCAAAGGCTTCATCATTCCAGACAAAACGGTAAATATCCTTCGGATTTAATACCTTTCCCTTGTTTTTCATTAAAAGCTTTAAAATTTCAAATTCGGTGGGTGTAAGGGATACCTCCTCACCGTCGACCGTAACCCTCTTTGCGTTGTCATCAAGCACAATGTTTCCTACAACAAGTGTATTTTCGCCAGCCGCCGAATTGCCGCCAAGCTGCATATAACGCCGCAGCTGCGAACGCACCCTTGCGATTAACTCGACCGGATTAAAGGGTTTTGTTACATAATCGTCCGCGCCGATGTTAAGACCCAGAATTTTATCGGTATCTTCACCCTTTGCGGTAAGAAGGATTACCGGCAGATTGGTTTTCTCGCGGATTTTTACCATTGCGGTAATACCGTCGCAAACCGGCATCATAATATCCATAATCACAAGGTGTATTTCGTTGTTATCAACGGCATTTATAGCCTCGTTGCCGTTGTATGCGCAAATTGTTTCGTAACCTTCGGCTTCCAAGTAGATTTTAAGCGCCGCAACAATATCCTTTTCATCATCGCAGATGAGAATTCTGTACATCCTCGTCCCCCGCCTTTGCAGTTATTTTACCACAAGAAATTTTAAGATAAAATATGCTAAAATATTAAGGTTTTCTTAAGATTGATTTTTGTAAAAAATGATGGTATTATTTTAACATAAGCGAATGGAGTTGTAAACAATGAAGCTTGAGATACTGCAGTCCTGCCCTGAAGTTATAAGGAATTTTCTTACATACTGCGAAACCATCAAGGGTAAATCCTCACGTTCTGTCGAGGGATACTACATTGATTTAAGAACCTTTTTCCGCTATATTCTCCTGATTCGCGGAAAGGTGGAAAAGGGCACCGATTTTGAAAAAATAAATATTTCGGATGAGAATGTTAATATTGAGCTTATTAAAACAATTACCATTACCGACCTTTATGCCTTTTTGGTATTCTGCAAGGAGGAAAGGCACAACTCCCCCGCATCCCGTGCCAGAAAAACCTCCACGCTGCGCATTTTCTTCAAATATCTGTCATCCCACACCCACCAGCTGGAGAAAAACCCCGCCTTAATGCTTGAGGCGCCCAAGATAAAGCAGTCCCTTCCCAAACACCTTACTCTTGAGGATTCGCTTGAGCTTTTAAATTCGGTTGACGGGCCGTATAAAGAACGCGATTACTGTATTCTAACCCTTTTCTTAAACTGCGGCCTGCGCCTTGCAGAGCTTTGCTCATTAAACCTTTCAAGCATAGCGTCGGACGGCACCATGACGGTTACCGGCAAAGGCAACAAGGAACGGGTTATCTATTTAAACCCCGCTTGTATGGAAGCTATAAAAGCCTATCTTGCGGTGCGCCCTAACGAAGGAATACCGGCAAATGAAAGGGATGCTTTATTCATAAGCCGCAACCGCAAAAGAATAAGCCCCAAAACGGTGCAGCATATAGTTAAAACGTACCTTGAAAAATCGGGACTTGGAAACAAGGGTTATTCCACCCATAAGCTTCGCCATACGGCGGCAACCCTTATGTACCAGCACGGGAATGTTGATATAAGGATTTTAAAGGATATACTGGGTCATGCAAATCTCGGCACCACGCAGATTTATACCCATGTATCAAGTAAGCAGATGAAGCAGGCGGTTGACTCTAACCCGCTTGCGAATGTTAAAAAGAAAAAATAAAAACAGGACGGGTTTTGTCTTAATTGCGATTTTGCAGATTGACAAAACCTGTCCTTTGATATATAATATATTGCGTTCGTAAATTAAATATATCGGGATGTGGCTCAGTTTGGTAGAGCGCTTGGTTTGGGACCAAGATGCCGCAGGTTCGAATCCTGTCATCCCGACCAAATAAGAACGAAAGTTATGATACCATTGGTATTGCAACTTTCGTTCTTTTCTTTTTATCTAAAATGCCCGTAGCACAAGGGGTTTCGGCTATGGGGCATAAAAGAATAATTTCATTGTGCCATTCTCTGGCATTAACTTCGGTGCTTTTTAGGGGTGTTTTAACCCCTTGCAGCGCTGCGGAAATTCACACTGAAACTTTTCTCAAAAGAATAATTTCATTGTGAATGAGATTAGTTTCATTGTGGAAGAAAAGTTTCAGTGTCAAAAAGAATAGTTTCAGTGTGAAAAAACAGCCCTTACTACCGCTTGAGTAGTAGGGGCTGTTTTTACTTATTACAGCTCTAATACACTGATGTCCAATTTTGTGTTCTCGATATAGTGCTTATACATCGTTTCAGCCGGCAGTAAGCGGATCTGAATAGCCCTATGTAACGAGTGCCTGCGAACCTGGCGGTGGGTCGTCGATTCCGAAGGGAAATCGTCTGAAATTGAGCAGTATTTCTTCGGATAAAGTGGAAAATTTCATAATTTTATGATATAGTGTATTAAAGTCCGTTTTATGGGACACTAACCTTGTTATAATACTGATGTAAAGCAAAGCAAGTATTTTTACAAGGAAACGGGGTGAACGCAATGAGCAACACTATAAGCGATGCTATTAGCAAACTTTCTGCAATAACGGAAAAGACACCTATTGATTGGGATGCTTTCGACGATATTCTGAGAGGTTTAGAGGACATTAATGCCTATGATGACAAGTACGAGGAAACCATTCTGTCTGAATTCATTATGGATGG
>JBMNVM010000134.1:0-4824 GCA_050946805.1 Acutalibacteraceae bacterium
CTTGTGGGAAACTATAAGCTATTATGTGATTTTAAGTGATTATACGGGAAATCACACATTGATTTGCTCCAAATTGGAGAACGGTTGGTGATTTTTGGTGACTAAAACGGAGATTTTAGCCTTTTTTTGACCCAAATCAATAGAGTTTTGCACCTGCCGGAATGTGGTTATCGACCATCAGAAGATGAAGTTCTTCTTCCTCGCCGCGCTTGTTAATTGCGGAGAGAAGCATACCACAAGAGTCGATGCCCATCATCGGTCTCGGAGGCAGATTCGTGATTGCAATCAAAGTCTTGCCAACGAGTTCTTCGGGTTCATAAAATGCGTGAATACCGCTTAAAATCGTTCTATTTACGCCCGTTCCGTCATCCAGAGTGAACTTTAAGAGCTTCTTGGATTTCGGTACCGCTTCACATTCAAGGACCTTTACAGCGCGGAAATCGGACTTAGAAAATGTCTCGAAATCGACGAAATCTTCAAAGAGAGGTTCGATAACTACGTTGGAAAAATCGATCTTTTCTTCAACAACCGGAGCAGCTTCAACAGGAGTCTCAACAGCCTTCTCAACCTTCTTGTCAGAGTCCAAAGGTTTCATTGTCGGGAAAAGGAGGACGTCGCGAATTGAAGCGCTGTTTGTAAGC
Organism: Acutalibacteraceae bacterium; assembly: GCA_050946805.1. GTDB lineage: Bacteria > Bacillota > Clostridia > Oscillospirales > Acutalibacteraceae > UBA737. Next base: position 642 of record JBMNVM010000134.1, read on the forward strand.
AGCATTACAAGCCTGTCCACGCCAAAGCCCAGACCGCCTGTTGGAGGCATACCGTATTCAAGGGCGGTTATGTAGTCATAATCCACCTCTGCCTTGCTGTCCGGATCTTCAGCCTTTTTCTGCGCAACCTGTTTTTCAAAGCGTTCCCTTTGGTCTATCGGGTCGTTAAGCTCGGAAAAGGCATTGCCGAACTCGGTAGCGTTTATGAAATACTCGAAACGCTCGGTAAATTCGGGATTGCCGGGCTTGCGCTTTGCAAGCGGGCTGTTTTCAACAGGGTAATCGTATATAAATGTAGGCTGTATAAGCTTTTCTTCAACAAACGCATCGAAAAACTCGGCAAGTACGGTACCCTTTGTCGCGTTTTCCGGAACCTCAACATGATGTTCTTTAGCGCAGGCACGAGCATCCTCGTCGGTTTTCCAGTCATAATAATCGCAGCCGGCGTACTTTTTAACGGCTTCAACCATCGAAAGGCGCTCCCAATGCCCCATATTAATCTCGGTTCCCTGATAGTTAATAATCTTGCTGCCGCAAACCTTTTCGGCAAGCATTGTGTAAAGCTCCTCCACCAAATCCATCATGCCGTGATAATCGGTAAAGGCTTGATAGAGTTCAACCGTTGTAAATTCGGGGTTGTGTTTTGTGTCCATACCCTCATTACGGAAAATGCGGCCGACCTCGTAAACCCTGTGCATGCCGCCTACAATAAGGCGCTTTAGGTAAAGCTCAGTCTCTATTCTTAGATACATGTCCATATCAAGGGTATTGTGATGGGTCTTAAAGGGTCGCGCGGCCGCGCCGATTTCCAGCGGAACGAGAATGGGCGTGTCAACCTCTATAAATCCTTTCGAGTCAAGGAAATTTCGAATTTCCTTGATTATCATGGAACGCTTTATAAATGTATCCTTAACGTCAGGATTTACAATAAGGTCAACATAGCGCTGGCGGTATCTTGTGTCGGTATCCTTAAGGCCGTGGAATTTTTCGGGCAAGGGCAGTAAGGATTTTGAAAGTAGCTTAATTTCGGTTGCGTGAATGGATATTTCGCCGGTTTGGGTCTTAAAGACAAAACCCTTCGCACCGATAATATCGCCGATATCCCACTTTTTAAAAGCAGCGTAAACCTCTTCACCGACATCGTCGCGGCGTATATAAAGCTGAATTTTGCCGGAAATATCGCTAATTCCGACAAAGCTTGCCTTTCCCATGATTCGGCGTGCCATAATGCGGCCGGCGACACTGACTGTCTTGCCTTCGAAATTCTCGTAATCGGCCTTGATTTGCGCAGAGTCGTTTGTAAAATCGTACTTGGTTATTTCATACGGGTCATTGCCGGAGGCCTTCAAATTCGCAAGCTTTTCATGCCTTAATTTTACAATTTCGTTAAGACTTTGTTCTTCCTGAATATTTATTGTATTGTTCTCTGCCATAATTTTCTCCTTTAAGTAGAAACAACATCATTTTGAAATTTCAAGGATTTTAAGCTTAAACTCACCGCCGGGGGCTTCTACGATAACCTCATCGCCGATTTTCTTGCCCAAAAGCGCTTTGCCGACCGGTGATTCATCGGAGATTTTCCCTTCTCTGGGGTCGGCTTCGGTCGAGCCGACAACGCGGTACTCCGCCTCGTCGCCGTATTCCGTATCAAGTACCTTAACTTTGGCGCCGATTACAACACTCTTTGTGTTGCCCTTGATGTCTTCGATTATTTCTATATTTTTAAGCATAGCCTCGATCTCGAGAATACGAGCCTCAATCTTTGCCTGCTCGTTCTTTGCTTCATCATATTCGCTGTTTTCGGAAAGATCGCCGTAACCGCGTGCCACCCTTATTTTTTCGGCTATATCGGCTCTGCCTTCCGTTTTTAATGTTTCAAGTTCTTTTAAAAGTTTTTTCAAACCGTCATCGGTGATTTTAATAGTTTTAGCCATATAAATGACCTACCTTTAATTTGTTTTTTTATTTTAGTTAGGGCTATTATATTATTTATATTCATATAAGTCAAGAATATTAATTTTCTAAAATTAATTATGGTACAACTTCTTGGTCTGATATTTCGGTTCGCAGGTGAGCTTTATTCCGAGTTTTCTAAAGACGTTTTCATCAACGCTTGACAAAATCACGGTCGAGTGCGCCTCCGCTCCCTTAAGACCATAGGCACAGCTTAAAGCCCGTCTTGCTTCTTCATTTGTAGCCGCGCAGATTGAAAGTGCAATTAAAATTTCATCTGTATGCAATCTCGGATTATGATTTCCCAAAATTTTGGTTTTAAGCCTTTGTATAGGTTCGATGATTGTGGGAGAAATCAGGTTCACCTCATCAGGTATTCCGGCAAGATATTTCAAGCTGTTTAAAAGCATTGCCGAAGCCGCTCCCAAAAGACTTGAGGTTTTGCCGGTGATAATGGTTCCGTCATTAAGCTCGATGGCGGTTGCGGGCGCTCCAGTGGCCTCCGCTTTTTTAAGGGCTGCCTCCACAACAGGCCGCTCTTTTATTGAAACCCCCGCCTGATTCATTAAAATTTCAATCCTAAACGAACAGGCAGGCTCCTCAAGACCTTGTCTTACGCTGACAAGTGTGTCGTAATATCTGCGAATAATCTCCTGACGTGCCGCCTTGCGCACAACCTCGTCATCGATAATGGCAAAGCCGGCCATGTTTACCCCCATGTCAGTGGGGCTTTTATAGGGCGATTCCCCGAGAATCCCTTCAAGCATCGCGTTAAGTACGGGGAAAATCTCAATATCCCTGTTATAGTTTACCGTTGTTTGGCCGTAGGCCTCAAGATGGAAGGGGTCTATCATATTCACATCGTTAAGGTCGGCGGTTGCCGCCTCATAGGCTATGTTTACGGGGTGTTTAAGCGGCAGGTTCCAAACGGGGAAGGTTTCAAACTTCGCGTAGCCCGCCGTAACTCCCCTTTTGTTCTCATGGTAAAGCTGGGAAAGGCAAGTAGCCATTTTGCCGCTTCCGGGTCCCGGAGCCGTAACAACCACAAGTTGGCGTGTAGTTTCGATAAAATCGTTTTTACCGAAACCCTCTTCACTTAAAATAAACGGGATATTGGAGGGATAATCATTTATAAGATAATGGCGGTAAACCTTTATGCCAAGCGTTGTCAGGCGTTTTTCAAAAGCCTGAGCCGAGGGTTGCCCAGTATATCTTGTGATTACAACGCTTCCCACATAAAGACCTATCCCCCTGAAAGCATCGATTAGCCTTAAAGTGTCAAGGTCGTATGTAATGCCAAGATCGCCGCGGCGCTTGTTCTTTTCAATATCGTCCGCGTTAATGGCAATGATGATTTCGGCATCGTCCTTAAGTTCCAAAAGCATTTTAACCTTCGCATCCGGCTCAAAGCCGGGAAGCACGCGGGAGGCGTGGTAATCGTCAAACAGCTTCCCGCCGAACTCCATATAAAGCTTTCCACCGAACTTGGCTATTCTGTCCCTGATGTTTTGAGATTGCAGTTTAATATACTTTTCATTATCAAATCCGGTTTTTTTCATGATTATCCTCTTAGTTCTTATTCTTTAAATGTTCCACATATTCTTCAAGACACATATTTAATTCGTTCATTTCCTTTGCGGCGTTTATTCCGACAAAACGCCAGTGCCACGACTCAAGAATAACGCCGGTAATGGGCTGTTTTTCCTTTGCATAGCGCATTACAAAGCCGTAATCGGCAGCGTTTTCTTTTAGCCATTCGTACATTTTCGTGTTTTCAAAGGCATCACTTGCCATGTTAAAATCGGCAGCCAAACCGGTGTGATGCTCACTCGTGCCCGGGCGTGCCACAACGGTTGCGGCCTGTGCCTCGGCTTCGGCGCGACTAAGACCCTTGTTTAGGTTGCGGTTGACCTGATTTTCAAACAGCATTTTCTGGGTTTCGTATGAACGGTAGGGCGACCAGACCTTCAAATCCACATTGTCAGCCCAGGCCGCTTCAATCATGGCCTTCATGTACGGCCATATATCCTTGTCAATCTGGTCAAGCTGCCCGTTTTTGTATTTACTCTCAATAGTTATTAAATTTTTGCCGTATTCGTAATTCTCAGGCAGGGGATTTTTGCCGTTTACCAAAAATAAATTGGTATATGCCGCGTCAAGCTCATACTCCCCGCGCTTTACCATCTGCGGTTTGCTGGTATCAGTTTTGCTTTGATTATTCTTTGAGGTT
>JBMNVM010000135.1:0-4782 GCA_050946805.1 Acutalibacteraceae bacterium
GAATATCCAATAAAAGAAGATATTAAGCAGTATGTGGACAGTTTAAAATATGCGGGCGCCAAGAATTTGTCTATCGTGACGAAAGATTCGGAGCGCGCGGCAAAGGCGATAGCGGCAAAAAGCGGTGTTAAGCGCTATTTCAGCGAGCTTACGAGCGAAACTTTGGAACAGACAGTCAATTCCTTTGGTAAAAACACGGTGTATGTCGGTTTTGGCAAAGGTGATTCCTATACGTTCGGCGACGATTGCACCAAGCTGATGTACGGCGGTTTTCAATATGACTGCCCGTCAACAGACGGCTTGCTTTTGTCGGACAGTTTGGGCTGTGTTTTGAAATATTTTAACATCATTAAAGAAACCCGTGCGCTGATGGTTGAAAACTTAGTGCTGTCGGCGGCAGCAACGGCTGTCACGGTTTTGCTTATGCTGCATGCGCCGGCTGCGGTGTGGGCAGGGGGACTTGCCATTGTTTTGGGCTCGTGGCTTTGCAGTTTAAATACGTTCAGAATGTTTAAAAAGCTGTAGGTAATTTTTCAAGGAGGCGGATATGGGCAAATTTTCCGGATATGTGATTTGTTCCGATATTGACGGAACACTGATAACAACAGAGAACAAAATTCATCCAAAAAATCTGGAGGCCATTCGGTATTTTAGAGAACAGGGCGGAAAATTCACGCTGGCAACAGGACGCATGTTTAAATCGGTCGAGCGGTTTATACCCGTTATTTCACCGGACTTGCCGCCGATTGTGTTAAACGGCTGCGGAATTTACAATTTTGAAAAGAAAGAGTATTTGTGGCTTTTGCCGCTTGATGATGAGGCGGAAGTGCCTGCAAAAGACATTATAAAGCACTTTCCGAAAAGTGCACCCGTGATTGTCAGTAAAAACGATTCCTATTTTTTAAACGACAATCCCAGCGGCGAATATTTAAGAAAAGTTGAAGGCTTTTCTTACTTGCAGGGCAGTTTTGAAACGGTTGAAAAGCCATGGATAAAATTTTTGTATTGCCAAACGCCCGAGGAAACCGAGCAGATTCGCCAAATGTATGACCAAAGCCCCTATCGCGAGCAGTATAAAATGGTGCGCAGCGGTGCGACATATTATGAATTGTTTAACAAAAACGCCAATAAGGGGGCGGCTTTAAAACGCTTGTCCGAAATTTTCGGATTTTCTCTTGACAAAACTATTGCCATTGGTGACAATGAAAACGATTTGGAAATGATTTTGACAGCGAAATTCGGTGCCGCGGTAGAAAATGCCAACCCGATTTTGAAAAAGCAGGCGCATATCATCACAAAATGCAATAATGACGGCGCAATTGCGGACTTGATTGAAAAAATAGAGAAGTTAATATAAAAAACGGCTGTTTTCAACAGCCGTTTTACTTTATAAATTTTAAAAATCATCGTCATCGTGGAAATTCGGGTCAAGCCGTTGCGGCCGCGGTGCAGATGAACCGAACTGCGGGCGCTGATACACATTTATAATGTCTCTTTCATTTAATATTCCGTTTTCCACAAACGAAAAGCCCTCAAAATGGTCGACGATAACAAAATCCATCAATGTCTTTTCAACCGTGCGGAGTGCGTTGAAAATTGCACCGGCAGTCATAACATCCGCCTCTGACGGATATATCGTTCCGGATGTGTGATTGTGCGCAACCACAACATATCTTGCATTCAGCGTTAATGCCTCTTTTGCAATCTGGTCAACAAATATCTGTGTTTTATTATACGTTCCCTTCGAAAATTCAACAACCTTAATCATTCTCTTGCTTTGGCTTAAATAAAGCGCGTAAGAGCACTCAACTTTGTTGCCGAGGCATTTGTTCTTAAAGAGTGTTAAAATCTTGTCGGTTGTGTTATATTCAACAGATTTTGGCTTTGTGCAGCTCATTTGATAAAAACGAAATACAGGCAGATAGCTGGAAAGCAGGTGCGCCGACTTTGATCCAATGCCATCAACTGATTCAAGCTCATCCTTGCTTGCCTCTATAACGCCTTGAAACGATGCAAACTTTTTAAGCAAACGATGTGCAAGCAAATTGGTGTCCGCACGCGGGATGGCAAAGAATAATATGTATTCTAAAATTTCTACATCGGACAGACATTCAAAAGTGCCTTTCTCGATTCTTTCACGGACACGTTCTCTGTGTCCGGCATGTAAATTTTCATTTCCCATAACCCAATACGAATCCTTTCCGCATATAGATAAATAACGAAAGCCGAACTTTCAGTCATAAAAGTTCGGCAAAGTTTGGTGACTCTAAGGGGATTCGAACTTTTTAGATTTGGCTGTATCAGCCGTTTCTAAGGTTTCTCACCACTTATTTACATCCTACATCCTTATTCTCTATGTATTGATTAAATAGTTTTGCCGTATCTTTAAAATGTGTTTCGCGAATATGTGTGTATATATTTTGGGTCGTTGTTATATCCGCGTGCCCCATAAGTTTCTGTGCGTCCTTTTCGCTGATGTTTGCTTCAAAGAGCATGGTCGCGAACGTGTGGCGCAGTTGGTGGGCGGTGAAATTTAAGCCTGTTTTTTCAAGATATTCTTTCCAATGCTTATCATAAGTGTATAAGGTCATTAAATTGCCGTCGTAGGTGAAAACATAGGCATTCGGCATACCTTTTATGAGCTTTTCGGCTAAATTGTCCGTTAATATAATTTTGCGCGTTCCCGCGGCGGTTTTCGGCTTCTTGATATAGGGCATATTGCCTTTATAAAAAACCGACTTATACACATCTATTGTTTTGTTTTTAAAATCAATATCTTTCCATTGAAGCGCGAGCGCTTCGCTTTTGCGCATGCCGGTATACAAAAGAAAATAAGCAAACAGACCCATAAGTGTATCGGTGTTTTGCTTTATAATCTTTATTTCGGATTCCTGCAGCTCTCGGCGTTCTACCTTTGGCTTGCCTTTCGGCTTTTCGACGTATGCCGTTTCATCCGTTTCGATATACCGTTTTATGCGGGCGTATTTAAAAATCATTTTCAGTACGGAAAACTGGTCTTTTATGGTTTTCGTGGAGTAGCGGTTTTCCGCAAGGCTTTCCAAAAACGCGCTCATGTCGGCAATTTTTATATCTTTGATATATTTGCCCTCAAACCAATCTGCCGCATGATTCATTAAAACCTTATAGCGGTAGTAGGTTTGATATTCAATGTTTTTTTCGTGCCGGTCAAGCCATTCTTCGGCAACGTCTTTGAACAGCTTGCCTTTTTCTTCTTTTTCATGGTAGGCGAGCAGCTGCGCATTAAAATCTTTTTCAGCCTGGCGCGCGTTCGGCGCGGATGAATAGAAATAGACGCGCTTGCCGTTTATGGTGACCGATTTTTGATACAGCCCGTCTTTGCGCTTTTTCATGATTTGCACACTCCTTTAAAAAGCCCTTAGGTTTCGTCAGTTTCCGTATGGTGGAACGACTACTTCCAAAGGGCAAATAAAGCATATGCAATCAACTCTTTTATGATACACCCAAAGCAGTCGTTTTGTCAATACGTTTTTGAAAATTTATACCTTTTTATCTGAACTGAAAGTCAATACCGCTTTTCTTAAAAAAATAAAAATATTAAATTTTATGATATTATTCTTTATTTTTTTAATATATAATCATTTATTTTACACGCCGGAGGCGCGTTTTTCAATAAATTTTATGTCATCAAAATTGTCAAAATCATAGTTTGTTACATGTGACAGTTCATGCTTTAAAATTTTGTTCATCATTTCAACGGAATAGCGGTCATTTATGTATATATTATAATAACCGTCCGGTGATGTAATGGTCACACCTTTGATTTTAAGCGGAAGTGTTATACTTCTTACAATAATGTCATCTAATATCATTTTTTATTCCTTTTTTCATTCTTTCCCTAACAATGTTTCAATTATCTTTACCGCTTTTTCTACATCTTCTTTTGTTGCGCCTTTAGCTAAACTGAACAGCATTTTCATTTCGGGCCGCGTACGCAATTCCTCTAAGTATTCAGCCAATTCATCTTTTTCGGATTCATTTTCCACTTGTGGTTCGTCAGACCAGCCCATGAGGTACGCCGGAGTTGTTTGCAAGGCATCAGCGAGATATTTTATCTTAGATTGACTTACATCGTTTACTCCGAGTTCTATTTTATTTATTGAAGAGCGGGATTTATATCCCAGTTTCCTTGCGAGCTCTTCTTGCGAAAGACCGAGTTCTTCGCGTCTTGCTTTAACACGATTTCCAAGTTCCATAATTTACACACCTTTCAATGAAATAATAACATAAAATAGATTAAAAGTCAACATTTTTTTAAAAATTTCAAAAAAAGTGTTGACAAATGTTAATTTATGTAGTATAATGATTATAGAGTTAAGAAAAGAGGTGATAAAATGGACTTTGGCAGAACGCTTTTAGAGTTTAGGGCAAAACATAACCTAACTCAAAAACAGTTGGCGAACATAATAGGGGTAGATACTAATACAGTATATAGAACCGAAAACGGAAAAACAGAGCCAACACAGGTAAACAAAATTAAATTTGAAAACAAAATGAAAGAATTTGAAGAAAAGGAAGGAGAATAAACATGTATAAATGTTTAGATTGTGGTAACTTATTTGAAGAGGGAGAAGCGAAAAGAGTTTCTGAAAAAATGGGAGAAGCATACGGTTCTCCAGCGTATCAATACTATTATGTATGCCCATGCTGCGGTGGAGATTTTGAAGAGGTCGAGCCTTGCAAGCTTTGCGGAAGTTATGAACATATCGCAAGCGGAGAGGAATACTGCACAGACTGCAAAAA
>JBMNVM010000136.1:0-4767 GCA_050946805.1 Acutalibacteraceae bacterium
TGAGGTTGTCGGTCCGCAACTTCCAATTACCATATTTTCGGGTGTGGGCGTGGGGCCTGCATAGTAAATTACCGAATTTTCAATCTCAAAGGGCAGGGGAAGCCCATTTTCCATATATTCAAAGATTTTTTTGTGCGCGGCATCGCGGGCAGTGTAAACCGTACCCGAAAGCAGCAGCTTGTCGCCGGCTTTAAGGGTAGGGCAAAGGCTTTTTAAGTTTTTTGTATCTGTTTTATATTCATTCATCTTGATAACGCTTCCATAACGGCGGAAAACTCGGCTTTAGACTGTTCGGCGGCCTTTGCATCCTGTAAAATCTTGTTTTTGGCGACAGAAAGCGACTGCATAAGCGAATCAATTTCCTTTGAGAAATTTTCCGCTGTGGCGGTAATGCTTTCGCGAAGCTCCTTAAGCTGCGCGTGGGTGTTGTTTATAACATCAATGTTTTTATTTATTTCTTCGCCGGTAATTCTCGAGCTTTCCTCGGCACTGTTCATAATTGCCTTTGCATTGGTTTGTGCTACTAAATAAAGCTTGCCGATGTTTTCGGAAAGGCGCTCTATTTCGGCGGATTTTTGGTTATATTCCGCAAGGGCTTTTTCAATTTCCGCCTTTTCATGCAGAATCTTTTCGTGCTCGGCGTTGTATTGGTCAATCCGTTTATAAAGGTCGTCGATTTCGTTTTTTAAATTTTTCTCCTTTTCCGAAAAGGAGTCGTACATCTTTTTAACATAAGCAATAACATCATCCGTATTAAAACCGAAAAGACTTTTTCTAAATCCGACAGCCATTTTTTATTCCTCCGTTACGGAAATTTGGACATATACACTTATATTATACAAAAGTGGCCAAGAGAAGGCAAGTTTTTCTTTGAAAATAAACCAAATTTGGATTAAATTGGACAAAATTATTGTTATATTATACAATTTAATGCGAAATTTTCGCCTTAACACTATCAAAAACAACATATTTTGAAAATTGGCGCTGTTTTTGAAAAAATTACTTTATTTTTCCTTTGAAAGCTGTTATAATGATTCAGATACTTGATTGTTTTGAATTATTTCATTTTTGTGAAATATTTTGCATAATTTTTTAGGAGGTTGATTCATTAATGAGTCATAAGTATGTCTACCTTTTCAGCGAAGGTAACGCTTCCATGCGTGAACTTCTCGGAGGAAAGGGTGCCAACCTTGCAGAGATGACCAGCATCGGTCTTCCGGTTCCGCAGGGTTTCACAATTTCCACCGAAGCCTGCACCAAGTATTATGAAGACGGTCGTCAGATTAATCCCGAAATTCAGGCGCAAATTATGGAATATATCGAGAAATTGGAGAATATCACCGGCAAAAGATTCGGCGATAAGGAAAATCCGCTTCTCGTTTCCGTTCGTTCGGGTGCTCGCGCTTCAATGCCCGGCATGATGGACACCATACTTAACCTCGGTCTTAATGATGAGGTTGTTGAGGTTCTTTCCGAAAAATCCAACAATCCCCGTTGGGCTTGGGACTGCTATCGCCGCTTCATTCAGATGTTCTCTGACGTAGTTATGGAGGTCGGTAAGAAGTATTTCGAAACACTTATCGACGAAATGAAGGAGAAAAAAGGCGTTACTTTCGACGTTGAGCTTACGGCTGATGATCTTAAGGAACTCGCCACACAGTTTAAGGCTGAATACAAAAAGCAGCTTGGAAAAGACTTCCCGTCCGATCCTAAGGAGCAGCTTTTTGAGGCTATCAAGGCTGTTTTCCGCTCATGGGACAACCCCCGCGCAAATATCTATCGTATGGATCACGACATTCCTTATTCATGGGGAACCGCCGTTAACGTACAGATGATGGCCTTCGGTAACATGGGTGATGATTGCGGTACCGGTGTTGCCTTCACACGCAACCCCGCTACAGGCGAAAAGGGACTTATGGGTGAATTCCTTACCAACGCCCAGGGTGAGGACGTTGTTGCCGGTATTCGTACCCCCATGCCCATTTCCGAAATGAAGGATAAATTCCCCGAGGCTTACAAGGAATTCCTGAACGTTTGCGAAATTCTTGAAAATCACTATCGTGATATGCAGGATATGGAGTTCACCATCGAGCATGGCAAACTCTTTATGCTCCAGACCCGTAGCGGTAAGCGTACCGCTGCGGCAGCTATCAAGATTGCCTGCGACCTTATTGACGAAGGCATGATCACTGAAGAAGAAGCTCTTATGCAGATTGACGCTAAGAGTCTTGACATGCTCCTTCACCCGACATTTGACCCCAAGGCTTTAAAGGAAGCCGACAAAAATAATCATATCGGAACCGGTATAGCCGCTTCTCCCGGTGCTGCTGCTGGTGCTATTGTGTTTACGGCTGAAGAGGCTGCAGAAAAAGGTAAGAAGGGCGAAAAGGTTATCCTTGTTCGTCTTGAGACTTCGCCCGAAGACATTGAGGGTATGAAGTATGCACAGGGCATACTGACCGTTCGCGGCGGACAGACCTCTCACGCTGCCGTTGTTGCGCGTGGTATGGGAACCTGCTGTGTTTCCGGCTGCGGCGACATTAAGATGGACGAAGAAAATAAGCAGTTCACCCTTGCCGGCAAGGTATTCAAAGAGGGCGACGGCATTTCTCTTGACGGTTCTACCGGAAAGATTTATGACTGCTTGATTCCCACCGTTCCGGCTGACCCCAACAGCGGTTACTTCGGCAGAATTATGAAGCTTGCCGATAAATATAAGAAGCTTAAGGTACGCACAAACGCCGATACACCCGAAGATGCTAAGCGCGCTGTAGAACTCGGAGCACAGGGAATCGGTCTTTGCCGTACAGAGCATATGTTCTTCGGAGAGGGCAGAATTGACGTCTTCCGTGAAATGATTTGTTCCGAAACAAAGGAAGAGCGCGTTGCCGCTCTTGCCAAGCTTGAGCCAATGCAGCAGGCCGACTTTGAGGGCTTATTCGAGGCGCTTGGCGGGTATCCTGTTATAATCCGCTTCCTTGATCCTCCGCTCCATGAGTTCGTACCGACCGAAGAAGCAGATATCAAGAAGCTTGCTGATTCTCAGGGCAAGACCGTTGCTCAGATTAAGCAGCTTTGCTCAGATTTGCATGAGTTCAACCCAATGATGGGACACAGAGGCTGCCGTCTTACGGTTACCTATCCCGAAATCGCCGAGATGCAGACCAGCGCCATTATTAAGGCTGCTTTGGCTGTTAAGGCACGTCATAGTGATTGGAACATTGTTCCCGAAATTATGATTCCGCTGGTTGGAGATACAAAAGAGCTTAAGTTTGTTAAGGATGTTGTTGTTAAAACCGCTGATGAGCTTATCAAGGCTGCAAATTCCGATCTTAAGTACGAGGTCGGCACAATGATTGAAATTCCGCGTGCCGCTCTTACTGCTGATGAGATTGCGAAGGAAGCTGAATTCTTCTGCTTCGGCACCAACGACCTTACACAGATGACCTTCGGCTTCAGCCGTGATGACGCCGGCAAGTTCCTTCCGAGCTACTATGCAAACAAGATTTATGAATCCGATCCCTTTGCACGTCTTGACACAATTGGCGTCGGCAAACTGATGGATATGGCGGTTACTTTGGGCAAGAAGGTTCGTCCCGAAATGCACTGCGGTATCTGCGGCGAGCATGGCGGCGACCCCTCATCTATTGCATTCTGCCATAAGATCGGTCTTGATTATGTATCCTGCTCACCCTTCCGTGTTCCGATTGCACGCCTTGCGGCAGCTCAGGCTGCTATTCGCGAAGCGCACAAATAAGTCGCAAATGTTTTAGGGCAATACCCGATAGCATCTGATTTGTAAAAATCAATATAATTTATACAGACCTTGAGGAAGAAATTTCTTGAGGTCTTTTTTTATGTCCTGAACGCTGATAAAACCTTGATTTTTGTCTTTATTTTGCCAATAAAATACTGATTTTATTGTCTTTTTTTGAGAGTAGGGGATGCTAAAAAAATTTGCCCCAACCTTGATAAAAACCTTTGCCCCTTAACATAGTAAAATTTGGGAACTGTGTTTTTGGGAAAATTCAAAAATAGCATAAAACCTTCACAAACCCTTCGGTTTTCGTTGATAAGGCAGTAAAACACAATATCACTGTAACCGGACGGGCAATGGGGAAAGAGAACCGAGTAGCAAAAATGCCACTCGGCTCTCTTTTTGTCCGCACATTCGATTCTCACTGCTCCTCCTGCTACAATGATTGCAGAAAATCATTAGGAGGTCGATACAATGGAAAAATTCATCACAGATGAGCGGACAGGATTACGCTATGAACTTGTCGGGGATTACTATCTGATTGCCGGAGATGATGAACCCGAAGAACAGCATACCATCGGCATTTGGGGCCAGCGACACCTGCGATATTTAAAAGAGCATCGGCGGGTTCTGTATGCCAATCTGCTAACCACCGGCAAGTTGAACAGCTATCTTGCCGATATTGACCAACAGGCGGATGAAATGTTTGATCGCCTGACAAAGCAAATGGCTGCGGCGGAGGGAATAACAGAGCGGCTGAAAACCACAGATCAAATGGAGTGGGTCATGCGGATGAATAGCATACGAAACCGAGCTATGGAAATTGTAAAATCAGAGATAATTTATGCATAGTAATATGCGGTCTTTTCATGTAACAAGAAAAGACCGCATGGTATAAGCTGCAAGGTGATTATTATTTGCCGTGTCTGAAACTACCTGAGGAAGAACCAGTGCGTATCGGTGTATGGGGGCAGCGGCACTTGAATTATCTGCGAGAAAACAAGCGGGTT
>JBMNVM010000137.1:0-4706 GCA_050946805.1 Acutalibacteraceae bacterium
AAATCTCACCTCTCGTGAACCATCGCCGTTTGCAATCTTATTGAGTTCTCTTTGAAATGTTCCATCAAGTTTCATATCTTGTCCCCGTTCCTTTCCCGCCTATCGGAATTGCACTTCCGGGGCGGTTTTTTATGCTTGTTTGTTTCACCTCTTTTACGGATCTCCCTTTATTTCAATTCTCGGCAATGCAAATTCGATACACATTCTTGTTAACTGCGATATGTAAATGCCGGTTTTATCGATTTCAAGCAGAACCTCCGCCACGTCAAAACGGGGCTGAAGGTCGAATTGTGCTTCGGCTTTGGATAAATAATCCTCGGCCGTTAAGATAATTCTTTGCCGCTTTCTTTGGTCAACCGCCTGGGTTGCCGAAACAAGGGCATCCTTTTTGCGGGTTTTTACCTCCACAAAAAGCAAAATGCCGCCCTTTTGCGCAACAATGTCAATCTCACCGTAGCGGCAGGAGTAGTTGCGGTTAAGAATAGTGCACCCCTGCTTTTTTAAAAAGGCCGCCACCATATCCTCGCCTTTTTTACCTGTTTTGCCGAGGTTCATAGACTTTCACCCAATATCTTTTTTAAAAAGGACATTCTGTGTACTTCGCACGGCCCGTATTTAAGGATAATATCGGTATGCTCCTTTGTGCCGTAACCCTTGTGCTTTTTGAAATTGTACTGCGGATACTTCTTGTCAAGCTCTAACATTAACCGGTCTCGCGTTACCTTGGCAAGTATGGATGCCGCCGCCACCGAACAGCTTAAGCCGTCCCCTTTTACAAGGGTTTCGCATGGAATTTTTAAGCCCTTTGGCGGACGGTTACCGTCAACAAGCGCAAAATCTGCAGAGGCGGCAAGGCCGTCTACCGCCCTGTTCATAGCAAGGAAGGTAGCCTCTAAAATGTTGTATTTCTCGATTTCCTCAAGGGTGCCGAATGCGATATTGTATGCAACCGCTTTTTCTATTATCACATCAAAAAGGGCTTCCCTTTTCTTTTCGGTCAGCTTTTTTGAGTCGTTAAGACCGTCAATTTGGCAGTCCGGCGGCAAAATTACCGCCGCTGCGCAAACCGGCCCCGCAAGCGGACCCCTGCCGGCCTCGTCCACGCCGCAGATGTATTTATAACCGTTGCGGCGAGCCCTGTTTTCATAGGCAAAATCAGGCATTGTCCGTCACCCTTTCAAGTGAAATACAGCCGATTTTGCAGTTGCGGTATTCTTCAAGCAGCATATTGGCCGCCCTTTCGGTGTCGGTCTCGCCGCCTCTAATTACCATTCCGCGCTTTTTGCCTATCTGACAAAGCAGGTCGTAACTGTCGCAGTTAAAATCGAGCTTGCCGTAACGCTCCTCAAGCTTTTGCGGGTAATCCCGCGCGAGTATCTCCAAAAGCCGGATCCCTAAAAGCTCGGTATCAAGGATTCTGTCCTTAACCGCACCGGTAAAGGCCAAATGCTCTCCTACTGTCTGATCCTCAAACTTAGGCCACAAAACGCCAGGGGTGTCAAGCAGCTCGAGTTGCTTGTCGATCGTGAACCATTGGTTGCCCCTTGTAACGCCGGGCCGGTTTTCCACCTTTGCCCGCGTTCTGCCCGCAATACGGTTTATAAATGTGGATTTGCCGACATTCGGAATACCCACAACCATGACACGAAGCGGCTTGCCCACCATTCCTTTGCTTTTATAGTATTCAAGTCTATCATGCAAAACGGTCTTAACGCAGGTTTTAAACTGATTTATGCCCTTGCCGGTTTTGCAGTCCAGCGCGATTGCGGTAATACCCTTATTCTTGTAGTAGTTTATCCATTGGTCGGTTACCGCCTTGTCGGCCATATCGCATTTGTTAAGAAGTATGATATGCGGCTTGCCGACAATAAGATCCCCGATTTCGGGATTTCGGGAGCTTACCGGTATTCGAGCATCTACAACCTCCGCCACGGCATCGATTATAGGGAGTATTTCCTTTATCTGACGGCGGGTTTTTGCCATGTGCCCGGGGAACCACTGGATGTTCTGCGTGTTTTCAGGCATAAAATCACCCCCGATTATTTTTTAAAATATAATCTTTTATTTATTTGTCAACGATCCGATTTTATTAAAGGGAAAAAAGCGGAAAACAGCATGCCCTAAAATGTAACGGGAATCTACAATACCGTCATTTCCTATCGCTCTTGAGCGGCTGTCAAGGGATACCCGACGGTTATCGCCAAGCACGAAAACCGAACCCTTCGGAACATAGACGGGAAAATCCACATCGTACTTGTCTACGGTCGGGGAGCTTATATAGTCCTCTTTAAGCGGCACACCGTCCACATAAACGGTTGCGGTATTAAAGTCTATATCAACCGTCTGCCCGCCCACGGCAATAACCCGCTTTATAATCGGTTCGTCGCTGTTGTCCTGCTCCTCAACCGAATTTTGGACGTTGCGGGAGATTACCACAATATCCCCCTGTTTTGGAGTGTAGTTTAAATTGGTTATGATAACCTTGTCATTGTTTATGAGGGTGTTTTTCATGGAGTCTCCGTCAATAGTGGCGACCCTGAAAAACAGACTGAATACGATTACCACCGTAATTATGGCGCCGCAAAGCACGTCAAGCCATTCAAGAATTTCCTGAGCCGTCGTGTTTTTTTCTTCGTGCCCCTTCTCGTCAGGCAGCGAATCGGCAAAGCTTGAATCAATGCTAAAACCTTTATCCGGCTTATTGTCCCTATCGAAATTTTCCATAACTACACCTCGAAAACGCAGCGTTTTTTAGAATAAAAAGAGAGGAGGGGCAAGGCATAACACCCCATCCCTCCTGAAAGTCTGATTAAATACGCTCTTTAATCTTGGCAGATTTACCGACTCTGTCACGCAAGAAGTAAAGTTTTGCCCTGCGAACACGACCCTTGCGAACCAGCTCAATCTTAGCAACTGAAGGTGAGTGAACGGGGAATACACGCTCAACTCCGCAACCGTAGGCCACACGACGAACGGTAATGGTCTCGGAAATTCCGCTGTTGTTCTTAGCAATAACAGTACCTTCAAAAACCTGGATTCTCTCTTTTTCGCCTTCTCTGATTCTTACATGCACTTTAACGGTGCTGCCTATTTCAATCTTCGGAAGGTCGGTTTTAAGCTGACCTTGAGTTAATTCTCTAATAGCGTCCATTTAGCTTCCTCCTTATCTTTTTTTCAGACGTTCATGCCTTTAGCAGAGGACCGTCCGTTTCAATGCCCATTAGGCACTGGACCCGCTTGGCAAGGACCCAAGCGAACTTAAAGCCTTAATAGTATATCACAGTGTTTTATAAAAAGCAAGACTTTTTTTATTTTATTTCGTACCCGCCAACGGGACGGATACTGAGTATCTGGCAGCTGCCGCCGCCAAATACGCTTTCTATCATTGTTTTGTATTCCGACATTTTATCAGAAGGAATATAGCACTGAATGGTTCCGGCAAAGCCGCCGCCGTGAACGCGGCAGGCACCGTCCTCACCCAAAAACTGCTTGGTAAGCGCCAAAGCTAAAACAAGACCCTGCTCTTGTACCGCCGACACGGAATACAAATTCTGCAAATAATCACACGAAGACTGTCCCGAAGCGTTGACAAGTTTTAAAAACTTCTTAAAATCGCCCTTCTCTAATGCAGTTTTCTGTTTTTCAACCCTTTCCTGTTCGTTAAAGAAGTGAAAGGCGCGAAGCACCGCCCGGTCGCCGCATTCCTCTCTTAAAACGGGAATTTCGCGGTAAAATCTCTCTACATCGGCATCTCGAAGCACCGATACCCCCAAAGCGTTGCTCACCTTGCGACATTCCACCGTAATTCCGGCGTAATCGTCGGTCAAATCGGCGTGGTTGCCGCCGGTGTCGACAACACAAAGGGTGTAGCCGTATTTTTCGACGTCAAGCTCTATCTTTTCGCAAACGGGATTTTGCGGGTCGACAAAATCGGCATAGGTAAAGCCGCCCATGCTGCTTGCCGTCTGGTCAAGAAGTCCGCAGGGCTTGCCAAAGTACTCCTTTTCCGCAAACTGCCCGATTTTGGCTATGGTTACGGCATCCGCCTTTGAATCGAAAAACATATTATTAAGTATGTTGCCCACCAGCACCTCAAAGGCCGCGGATGACGAAAGACCGGAGCCTTTAAGCACATTTGAAGTGGTATAGGCGTTAAAACCGCCAAGCTTTGCCCCCATATCGGCAAATTTTTTGCACACGCCGCGAATAAGGGCGGATGATCTGCCTGTCTCTTCTTCCTTCTTGCCAAGGTCGTTTATATCAACCTCGTCCATGTCAAAGCCTTCGGATTTTATGCGGATTTTTTCGTCGTCATTCTTCCCGACAACCGCAATAACATCCAAATTTACACTGGCCGCCAAAACGCAGCCGTGCTGATGGTCGGTGTGATTGCCGCCTATTTCGGTTCTTCCCGGCGCGCTGAAAAGGCGAATGTCGCCCGAAGTTTTGTAAATCTCCTCAAAACGGTCAAGCGCGTCAAGGTATCTTTGCCTTGCGGCGGCCGTCTGCCTGTAAAGGATATTAAAGCTGTCGTCAAAATCTCCGTTTGCTATGGCAGCTCTGATTTGGTTGATATTCATATTTAGACCTCCTTAATTACGTTTGCGTACTGTAAAGTTAAATGAAAGTTGAGAACACCTTAGCCCTTCTGGTACAATGTTTTCACCACAAAAACGTGTACCTCCCAAAAAGGAGAGATGTTCTCA
>JBMNVM010000138.1:0-4705 GCA_050946805.1 Acutalibacteraceae bacterium
TTTGGTTTTCGGGAAATCCTTAAGTGTCACACAGTATGGAATTTCAGCAGTCTTAAGGTATTGCAAAACATCTTCGTCCGTGTATTTATTTACACCCACGCTTATTGTATTAAATCCCCATGTTTTCATTCTTGCACGGTTAATTGATACCCATGCTTCCCACCATTTGTCGGGTCCGAAAGAGCGTATCATATTCGCGCGTGCAAAATTATACATCTTTTTTGATCTGCCGGCTCCGGCTCCGTTGCGCTTTACAAACTCCGGTATTTTATCTGCCGTGGTCCAGGCGGAGGCAAAAATCGAATCATCAGGCTTAGGCAAATCCTCAAAAAGGTTTTCCATGGAATCGACAACGCCGTATATACCGGTTCGGTTCCCATAACATATTCCGTTGCTGAAGAACGCGTTGCCCTCCGGATCGACAAGCCACCAGCGTCTGCCGTCATGATGGCGGTAGAAATGCCCGCGTTTTTCAAATTTTAACCCTGTCCAGCCCCCGTATTTATCATAATCGTCCCGTCCGTAGCTGTTATGCGTTTTAGACCATTCATACTGGTCTTGAAGAAATTCGGTAAGCTCATGTTCGGTGTGCGTTTTTCCTTTCCATTCTACATTTTTCTGCTGACCGAAACGGTCTGCCAGAGGCTCTCCGCTCACCCTTAAATCAGGCAGTTGATTTGTAACGCTGACACCGTAAAGGAAAAAGCTTTTAAACTCAGCTGCATTAAGAACCCTAATTTCAACCCTGTCGATATCATCCGGAGAAACGGGCTTGCCTACCGCGAAGCTTTTGAGATGACCGGGAAGGTTGCGGGGGAATGTACTTGAAGAATCAAGATATTTAAGCTCAAAGCAGCATTTTACATGCCGACCTCCCACAAGGGTATTGCTTATACTGAATCTTAACTCTTGTTTTGTGAAAAACACCGCTTCAAGCGTAAGCGTTGCACGGATATCGGCCATGCAGTCAACAGTAAGAAAATCATTGGGTTGCCAGCGTTTTTCTCCGGTTCCCGATTCGATTTCAAAAATTATTACCGGCTTGCGCTCATTTTCACAAGCGCCTACAGGTTTCACATTATACGGCATACTGTTGTTTTCGCTGACACCGGTTTTAATTTTAATATCTTTTAAATGCGCTTTAGTTATCATATTACACCTTACACCCTTTGCTTGGCAACAAATTCTTTTATCTGATTATATGAATATATTCTGAAATCATATGAATCAATTGACGAAGCTTTACGGATACATATTTCCGCATTGATATAATCTTCCATACCGTAGAGCGCGAAAGCCTTCAGGATATTTCCGTCGAGAAGATTGCTTTTTTCAATATCGTATTCAAACGGCATCGGAGACGGAGAACCTACGCCGTAATAGGTGCGCATATCCTTGTTGTCTATAAGGCTCTGCGCCTTATCGAGCATTTCGTCAAGCACAGCCCTTGCCTCGTCGTTTCTGCCGAGCTCCTTAAGCGCCAGCGCGCGGAAGAGGGATATTTCCGAAACCGCCGCCTTATACTCCGCCGCTTTTTCGAGAGCCTCGGTACGCTTATCGCCCGTGTAAAGCTTGCTTAAATAGTAGTAAATATGCGCCTCCTGATTAAAGAAGGTCTTTGCCTCGCCGTAGGATTTCGGCATATTTATACCGTTTATATAAATCTGCTCTGCCTTTTCGGGTTCGCCCGCCTTAGCCAGCTCGTTGCCGTAAAGCACGTGCATCCAGGCATGCTGTTTGGTAAGCTTGCCCTCGCCGCCCTCGTAGATATGGAAGTGCTTTACCGCCGCCATTTGAATTGCTTCCTCATATTTGCCCTGTTGGGACAGTAGAGTAAGCTTATCGAGATAGCAGTCATCCCGCTCCTTTAAAAGCTCGGGATATTTGTCGTATACGCTAAGCCTTTCTTCTATGCTTGCATTTGTGTTCTTTAAGAGCTGCTCATATTCAAGCAAGAGTCTCGGGTCTTCGGGACGGTACTTAAGCGCATTTTCCATACAGCAAAGCGCCTTTTTTTCGTTATGAGCCTTATCAAACCAGTAAAGCGAGAGGTTGCGCCAAGCTCTGCCGTGCTCTGGATTTTTACGGACACAAGCTTCAAAGCAGTCCGCCGCCTCCGTATAACGGAAACGGTCGTAATAAAGACAGCCGAGGTAGTAATCGGCGTTCGCCGTGTTTTCGCCCGATTCTGAGGCGTATTTAAGCACAGCAATATCCTCAACATTCGAGGGGAAGCAATAGCCCATCTCTGCCTTTTCCGCCTTTTCGATATAAGAATTATCCTTTGTGATAAACGCCAAATAATAGTTTACAAGCGGGGAATTGTTATCTGCAAGCTTTAAGGTATAAACCGCGTCCTCATAAAGTCCCGCCTTCATATAGTCGCGGGCAACATCAAGCATATTTTCGGGCTTCAAAGCGAACTGATCGATTTTATCCGACACATTTTCAAAATGTGAATACTCAATAAGCGCGAACAGGTCAAGCTTATCGTCGTTAATGCCGTCGGTTGCGCTCTGTCTTGCACATTTACAGCCGATTTTGCGTGCAATCGCGGTTTTAAGATTATGCGCCTTGGTGTGACCCTTATTTAAGCCGATAGACTCGTCAAGGTGTTCGAGTGCTATAGCATAATCTCCCCTCATACAGTCAATGCAGGCAAGCTCATACATAGCGGCGCTTCTGTGCAGATAGTTCCAAGCGGCACGGTATAAAATACCGTATGCCTTATCGTACTCGCCGAGGTATTCCAGCGCCACGCCCTTAAGATAAAACGCCTCGGTATCTGCGGGGTGCTCATTGCGGTCGGTCAGTCTCTCTATCGCCTTATCGCAGTATTTTACGCAGTCCTCAAATTTACCGTTTTTAAGAGACAGTCTTGCCATAGAGGTGTTACAGCGAATGTCTCCCCCGTCGCGGCGCAGTCCCTCAAGGTAATAATCCTCGGGCTTGTAATTGTGCTGCTTGTACTGCTCTAAATGGAAACCGTTTATGTAAAGCTCCTCAACCGTCTTGTACTCCGAGGGGCGTTTTACGGGCTTTCTTACCTTGATAGGCTGTTTTTGACCGCGCCTGTAGGGTGCGTAGGAAACAAGCTCCTTGCCGTTTTCGTCCGATAGAGATACCTTAATATTATGTATATCCGAAATTTCATTATCAAGGGTTTTGTGATATACCTTATCGGGAGAGATATCGGTTTTTTCGCTGTAAATTTCCTTGCCGTTATCGGTTACAGTAACAGTACAATTATTGAACACACCCGTAACATTAAAGCCGAAATACAGTCCGTCCTTACGCTTTTCTACATTCACCGCCGCGTCTATGGTGGCGTTCTTTATCTCGCCTATTTCGCGGACGGGATACCAATACTGCTCAAACTCCCTTGTCTCATAGGGGGCAATCCATGTAAAATCGGGCTGATTATCGGTGTAAACACCCGTCATAAGCTCAATATACGGACCGTTTTTATCGGTGAGATTGGAGCACCACATATCGCCGAAATCGCCGATTCCCCAATGCCACATCTTTTTACCCGGTGAAATATGATGGTTGGCAACAGTAGCAATGCCCTTGTCTATTCCCGTATCATATCCCGAAATAAAGTCCATATCCGACTGACCCTGAGAAATAAGGTAGGAGGAGGGAACCTTTACAGCGCTGTAGTGCGAAAGGTCCGTGCCTTTGCCGAAATCATAGGGGCGGGCGGTTTTATATACACCCTTTGCAATAGGCCATTCAAGCACGGCGCGGCGGTCGTGGTCGTTTACCCATTCACAGTCGGGCGGGAATACCGTGCGGTAATCATCGTTTACGGGTACGGCAAGGTTTGCCCACCACATAAATACCTGCGGAAAAGCGGTGCGGTTGTAGACCCGAACCTTTGCCTTTATGTAGCTTCTGCCCTTATCCACGGTTATACCCGCCATACCCTTCATTCTGCCGAAGGGTTCAACCTCGCCTGTCCAGACCGTCTTGCCGCCGTCGGGATTTTCCTCCTCTACTGCTTCAAGCGGCATAAAGGTGGTCGGTCTGTGGTGCTGAGGCCAGTTAAACTCAATACCGCCCGAAATCCAGGGTCCCGCAAGACCTACAAGCGCGGGCTTTACAACTTCATTATAATAAATGAAGTCGTGATCTCCAACCTTGTCGAATCCCCGCAATATCTTACCGCCAAGGGCCGGTACAACCTGCGTTTTAACATACTCGTTTTCAAGGGTGTATACATCATATTCAACATCTGTTTTTTCGTCAGAAATACCGTCGCAATAGGGTATCGGGTAAACCCTTCCCGATGCGCCCTGATAGGGCTTATTTTCAAAGAACATCGGCAGCTCGTGCGCCTTTTTAGGAATATACGTCGGTATTTTTATTTTTTTCTCTATTGTTACTTCTTTCATAAACAACGGTACCTCTACGGATTATTTTTTACAAACACATTATAGTTTACATTAAATAAAAATTCCAGCCAAAATAATATGATGAAATTCACATCACTTTTTTATTTGAAAATTTTATCTTTTTACTATATAATTAAATGGGTGAGATTATGGTTTGTATTTTGATAGACCCAAATTACGCGGATAGTGTTTGGTGTAAAAATTTTCTTGACTGTCTCAGAAACGAGCTTAGGAAAAACCGTATTCCGTTTTGTGAGATATTTGAAGTAGTACCGGATTATACAAAGGCGGTTTTTATAATTGCCTCA
>JBMNVM010000139.1:0-4701 GCA_050946805.1 Acutalibacteraceae bacterium
TCGGATAAGTATATAGTGGATGCAAAGTCAATAATCGGGGTTTTAAGCCTTGATTTAACCAAGCCGCTTAAGGTCGTTGCCAATTGTAAAATGGTGGCAGAATTATCACGTCAGTTGGACGAATTTTGTTGACAAATAGGTAAATTAAATCAGTTTGGAGATTTTTATGGATTATTTATCACTGCGGCGCGCAGTTATTAAAAAATATTTTGCTCAGATGAATGACCGCCAGTTTGAGGCGGTTACCACGGTTAATGGCCCTGTTTTGGTTTTGGCGGGAGCCGGAAGCGGCAAAACCACCGTTCTTGTAAACCGAATACTCAATCTTGTAAAATTCGGGGAAGGGTATTTGAGTGATTACATCCCCGACTTTGCGGATTATGATATACAAGCAGGCCTTGATTTTCTTGATGGTAAAATTGACGATGTTCCGCATGGTGCTTTCGCGGTTAACCCCGCAAAACCGTGGGAAATTCTTGCTATTACCTTTACCAATAAGGCGGCAGGGGAGCTTAAAGAGAGAATTTCCGCAAAGCTGGGGCCTGGGTTTGAAGGCGTATGGGCGGGAACCTTCCACTCGGTCTGCGGGAAAATTCTTCGCATGAATGCAGACCGTATCGGATACGACTCCCATTTCACCATTTACGATACCGACGATCAGTGCAGGCTTATGAAAAGTATAATGAAGCAGCATAATATCGACGAAAAGTTTGTCCCGCATAGAATGGCACTTTCGGTAATATCCAAAGCAAAGGATAAGCTGATAGATCCTCGGGAATTCGAACAGCAAAACGCTTTGGATTTCCGCGCAAAAACAATCGCCCGCCTGTATCATCTGTATCAGGATGCCTTGAAAAAAGCCAACGCCATGGACTTTGACGATATGATTGTCAACACCGTTGAACTGCTTGACAAAAATCCCGATGTTTTAAAATATTATACCGAAAAATTCCGTTATGTCATGGTTGACGAGTATCAGGACACAAACCATGCCCAGTATGTGCTTGTAAGCCTTTTGGCTTCGGGGTGGAACAACATTTGCGTTGTCGGAGACGATGACCAAAGCATTTACCGCTTCAGGGGTGCCACCATTGAAAATATACTGAATTTTGAGGATGAATATAAAAACACCAAGACCATACGGCTTGAACAAAATTACCGCTCGACCTCAAATATTTTGAATGTCGCGAACAAGGTTATTGCCAACAACAAGGGCAGAAAGGGCAAAACCATCTGGACCGACAATGGGGATGGCGAGTCTGTCCGAATACATACCGCCGCCGACGCGCAGGATGAGGCACGGTTTGTCGCCGAGTGTATACTTGATTCGGTGAGAAACGGCACCAAATTTTCCGACCATGCTGTGCTTTACCGAATGAACGCCCAGTCCAACGCCATTGAAAATGTTTTTATGCGAAGCGGTATAGCATATAAGGTTATAGGCGGCACAAGGTTCTATGACCGCAAGGAAATTAAGGATGTTGTATCATATTTGCATGTTATTAACAATAACAAGGACGATATTAGGCTTCGCCGCATAATAAACGAGCCAAAACGCGCAATCGGGGAGACTACCGTCGGCCACGCGGCCGAGATTGCCGCCTCGCTTGGTATTTCGATTTATGAGGTGCTGAAAAATGCCCATAACTATCCTTTACTTTCAAGGTCGGCTTCGAAACTCAAAGCCTTTTGCGATATCATAGACGAGCTGACCGCCGCCGCACAAGAGCTGCCCATTAGTGAACTGTTTGACAGAATGCTTGAGCGGACAGGGTATATGGCCGCCCTTTATGCCGAGGGCGAGGAAGGTCAGGATAGAATTGATAACGTAAAGGAATTTGCCTCAAATATCGCGCAATACGAGCTTGAGACTGACGAACCCTCCCTTTCGGATTTTCTGGAGCAACTATCCTTAATCAGCGATATAGATGCCCTTGACAATGAAAATGACCGTGTGGTTATGATGACCATACACTCGGCAAAGGGGCTTGAGTTTGATTACGTTTATCTTGTCGGAATGGAGGAGGGTATTTTCCCGGGGTACCAGTCAATCTACGGCGGGCCTGACGATATTGAGGAAGAAAGACGTTTGGCGTATGTCGCAATTACGCGGGCAAAGAAAAAACTGACCGTAACAAACGCCTCAAGCCGACTGCTTTTCGGCTCCACTACAAGGAATATGCCTTCAAGGTTTTTAAAGGAAATGCCCGAGGAATACTGTGAATGTACCAGCAGTGTGAGCATTTATTCCACATACCAAAGCGGGTATTCCTACACTTCCACGCCTTCATACGGCGTATCACAGGGCAGGTCTTATATAAGAACTGCCGAAACGACTAACAATTTTGCGAAGCAAAAACCGTCATATTCAACCACAATTTCTAAAACCAAACCTGACGGGGCAGCCGTACAGTACACAGTCGGCCAGCAGGTGGAGCATAAAACCTTCGGTAACGGTTTTATTTTAAGCGTAACACCGCTTGGGTCGGACACAATGCTTGAAATAGCCTTTGACAAGGTTGGAACCAAAAAAATAATGGCTAATTATGCAAAATTAACTATTTTGTAAGGGATGATAGAATGCCGATAATAAACAACGCGGTAAAATCAACCGCAAAAACCGCACTAAGGGGCAACTGGACAGGGGCAATAGCCGCCTGCTGTGTTTTGCTGTTTACATTACTTCTTTGTGTAAATATTGCCTCTGCGATTTCAATGTTCGCAGGCAACATTGCCTTTGCGGTTTCTTTTTTGATAATGCTGCTTTTTTTAGGTTTCCCGGTCTTTTTAGGTGTGTTGCGTTTTATATGGCGCATGATGTTTTCAATGCAGGATAGTCCGTTGCAGGTTTTTTACTGGTTTTCAAGCACAGCCAATTACAAAAAGGCTGTAAAATTTATTATATCTTTTGTTTTGCGCATTGTTTTCTGGTCGGTGCTTTTAAATCTGCCCGCATGGATACTTCAAGCCTTCTCAAGCGGCTATGTTTTCGAGTTTTTCGATATCGCGGCACCTATATGGACGGCAAACCTTAAGTATCCGATCGGTTTTTTAAAAAGCGCCGCCGGAATAGCTGTTTTTGTTATAATGTTAAGATACTATTTGGCTCCTATTCTTTTGGTTGCGGACGATAATATCGACGTTTACGAAGCCATGCACATGTCCTCCGTAATTTCCAGAAAGACCGCTGTTGATTTTATCTACTTTATTTTCAGCTTTTTAGGGTGGATACTTCTCTCGTTATTTGTAGTGCCTTTAATTTTCACGCTGCCGTATATAGTTACCTCATATGCGGTACACGTAAGGTTTTGTGTAGCGGAGTATAACCAGCTTATCAAGCGGATTTCGAATAATCAGTTTTCACACTTTACGGCGGGTATGTAATTATGGGAAAAATTATACTTGCATCCGCGTCCCCAAGAAGGCGTGAACTCTTTTCGCTGATAACAAAGGATTTTACGGTAATACCCTCCACGGCAGAGGAAATAGTCCCAGACGGAGTTGAAATCTTAAAATATGCTGAATACCTCGCTGCCCAAAAGGCGCGGGAGATTGCCGCCAAGTACCCCGAAAATGTGGTTGTGGGAGCTGATACGGCGGTAATAGCCGAAGGTATTATTCTCGGCAAACCCAAAAACAAACAGGATGCCAAAAGGATGATTAATTTACTGTCCGGCAAAACGCATAGGGTTGTAACCGGCTGCGCCGTTATAAAAGGGAGCAAATTCCATTCCTTTTCAAGCGTTACCGAAGTGGAGTTTTACGCACTTTATGATGACGAAATAGAGCGTTATATAAATACCGACGAACCCTATGACAAGGCCGGCGGATACGGAATACAAGGCGGCGCCGCGCTTTTTGTAAAGAAAATATGCGGCGACTACTTTAATGTGGTAGGGCTACCCGTTGCACAGCTTTATCATCTGTTAAAAAACGAAAATTATATTTAATATTCACTTGAAATATGAATTTACAAAAAAGACCGGCAAACTTTTGTCTGCTGGTCTTTTTTCTGTTTTCGGCCAACTTTAATGGCAACAATTAACATATATATTTTAAGCTTTAAAAGGTTATGTTATTTGGTTGACACATGGAAAATTTGCAATAAAATATAATATATTAAATATCATATTAGCAATTGTACTGTCCGCACAATTTGGGGCAGTACATACTGAATAGTTGGCACTTTTTTCATCTGCATATCATTCAGATATGCTTTTATTTTTTTGCTTTGGTTTATGGATGTTTCGAATGGTTTTCTTTTTTACGGTTGGTTTTTTGCTGTTTTTAAGGGTGCGGTCGTCCTCCACAAGGCAGTCGTGA
Organism: Acutalibacteraceae bacterium; assembly: GCA_050946805.1. Classification (GTDB taxonomy): domain Bacteria; phylum Bacillota; class Clostridia; order Oscillospirales; family Acutalibacteraceae; genus UBA737. The sequence continues at coordinate 4,324 of JBMNVM010000139.1, forward strand.
CCTTTCCCGATAAGGTCGAAACGTCCGCTTTTTTTAAGAGCAGCCAGTACGATTTTGCGGTTTCCGGGCTTGAAATACTGCAAAAGCGCCCGTTGCTCGGCCTTTTCTTTTTGGGTTCTCGGCACATATACCGGTTTCATTGTAAACGGGTCAAGGCCGGTATAAAACATACAGGTGGAAACCGTTCCGGGGGTGGGATAAAAGTCCTGCACCTGTTCCGGATGCAGCTTGTTGCGCTTTAAAAACAAGGCAAGTTCAATCGCGTCATTAATTGTGCTGCCCGGGTGAGAGGACATTAAGTAAGGTACCAAATATTGCTTTTTACCGGCGCTTTTTGTAAGCTCGTAAAAGCGTTTTTCAAATCTTTTGTAAACCTCG